>CAVALS010000019.1:0-5250 GCA_963589385.1 Bacteroidaceae bacterium | reverse complement strand
CTTCTGTGCTATAGTTCAGGCTTGTTTGTTAACGCGACATGTTCGTTTGTCGCCCAAGGAGGGTCAGTTATGTCCAAAGTTTGCGAAGTTTGCGGTAAGCACCCCGTTGCCGGTCGCTCCATCAGCCACTCTCACCGCGTCACCAACCGTAAGTTCCGCCCCAACATCCAGCGCGTCTACGTCGTCGTCGATGGTCACCGTCGCAAGATGAACGTTTGCTCCACCTGCCTCAAGTCCGGCAAGGTTGCGCGCTCCTAAATAAGGTCTTACCAACAAGTACCTCGGACTCTCCGGGTCAAAGACCTCGCGTTCACATAGAACTTACCAAAGGCGTCCTCCCCTACGGAGGGCGCCTTTTTGCACTCATTGGGGACAGACTTACATGAGTGTTTTCACGCATTGGGGACAGACATGGCGCCCGCATGCGGCGTCCCGATCGGCTCCGACCCCTACCTCACGCAGCCTCCTTCCAGCCTGCAGTGGCCTTGGTCACGCTTGTGGCGCCGATACCGGTGATACGGGCAATTTGCTTGACCGTGAGATGTGCCCGCCTGAGCCTCAGCAGGCAGGCATCGCGTTCGGGGCGTGGCAGGGCCTTGAGCAGCACAGGATCTATGCTCAGCAGGACATCGCGCGCAACGGAAAGAGCCTCCTCATCGGGGATCCGCCGGCGTGGAAGAACATCCACTGACCAGATGCGCCCGGCAACTTCCTCGAGATGCTCGCAATAGCAACGGGAGCCTCCGACAATATCGAGCATAGGGGCCGCATCACAGATGTCAAAGGGATCATAGCCAAGCTGATATGCCTTGTAGCTTGACCAGCGGTACGCCTCAAGTGAGTCGAGCGCACCTTTCACGGGATTGAGATGAATATAGTCGAGCAGCTGTACCGCCTGCGTGTCCGACTCAACCGCGACCCGCGAATAGCGATTATCAAACAGATGCCCCGTTCTCCCCGTTTTCCCATTGAAATACTTAGCATATGCCGTCAGCGCGCACTGCATTGCCTTTGAAAGGTTGTCAAATGGGTCATCAACCATCAAATGGAAGTGGTTGTCCATAAGGCACCAAGCCAACACCGCAACTTTATGGCGCGCAAACCTGTCCGAGATATCCGATAAGAAACGATAACGGTCGGAGTCATCTTCAAAAATAATCTGTTTGGAGTTGCCGCGGTCATAGATGTGGTAATAGCCGGTGATCGAAACGGCGCGGGCGCATCGGGGCATAAACTCTCCTTTCAAAGCTGTACAGGCAACACCTAAAAGGAGAGAAGCAACGCGAAATGCTGAGCCTGTAACTTATTTATATCCAATGAGCGGCAATAAGAGGCCCAGAACGGCAAAATGACAAATCGATGTCTGTCCTAAATGAGTGAAAGCACTCATGTAAGTCTGTCCCCAATGAGCGGGGCGATGCACTGGCAGATAGTTTTAGTTAAAACGTTTCATTTAATTGAAGCGTTTTAGTGTGCCTTTTACAGGAATCTTACCGTTCGCCGAATAATTTCTTGCTATCATGCAAGGCGTAGGGTAAATCTCCGATCGCAAGGAGACACAAATGGTGAAAAAGTCACCGGAAAACACTACTCCCGCAATTGTGGACAACGTAGAGGCGCTTGAGGCTAAGCTCGCTCAGATGCGAGAGGCCCAGGCGCTTTTTGCTACGTACACGCAGGAGCAGGTCGACAAGATCTTCTATGAGGCCGCCATGGCCGCCAACAAGGCTCGTATCCCGTTGGCGAAGATGGCCATCGAGGAGACCGGCCGCGGCGTTCTTGAGGACAAGGTCATCAAGAACCACTACGCCGCAGAGTACATCTACAACGCTTACAAGAACACCAAGACCTGTGGTGTCCTGGAGCGCGACGAGGCTTACGGCATCACCAAGATCGCCGAGCCCATCGGCATCGTGGGCGCCGTCATCCCGACGACCAACCCCACCTCCACCGCGATCTTCAAGACACTGATCTGCCTGAAGACCCGCAACGCCATCATCATCTCCCCGCACCCGGCTGCCGCCAAGTGCACCATCGCCGCCGCCAAGCTCGTGCTTGACGCCGCCGTCAAGGCCGGCGCCCCCGAGGGCATCATCGGCTGGGTCGATGTCCCCTCCATCGAGCTGACTAACATGGTCATGCGCGACGTCGACATCATCCTCGCCACCGGTGGCCCGGGCATGGTCAAGGCCGCTTACTCCTCGGGCAAGCCCGCCCTGGGCGTTGGCGCCGGTAACACCCCGGTCGTCATCGACGACACCGCCGACGTGCTGCTCGCCGTCAACTCCATCATCCACTCCAAGACCTTCGACAACGGCATGATCTGCGCTTCGGAGCAGTCCGTGACCGTCATCGACAGCATCTATGACCAGGTTAAGGCCGAGTTCCAGAAGCGCGGCTGCTACTTCGTCAAGCAGGGTGCCGAGATGGAGGCCCTGCGTGCCGCCATGTTCAAGAACGGCGCTCTCGATCACCGCATCCCCGGCATGGCCGCTGCCAAGATCGCCGAGCTCGCCGGCATCGAGGTTCCCGCCAAGACCAAGATCCTGATCGCCGAGGTCACCTCCACCGACCCCGCCAAGGAGGAGTTCTCCCACGAGAAGCTCTCCCCGGTCCTGGCCATGTACCACGCCAAGGACTTCCAGGAGGCCGTCGACAAGGCCGAGCACCTCGTGCTCGCCGGTGGCCCGGGCCACACCGCCTCTCTGTACGTGCACCCCGCTCAGGCCGAGAAGATCAGCCTGTTCGAGCACGTCATGAAGGCCTGCCGTATCGTCATCAACACCCCGTCCTCGCACGGCGGCATCGGTGACCTGTACAACTTTGGCATGAAGCCGTCTCTGACCCTGGGCTGCGGCTCCTGGGGCGGCAACTCCGTCTCCGAGAACGTTGGGGTGAAGCACTTGATCAACGTTAAGACTGTGGCCGAGCGCCGTGAGAACATGCTGTGGTTCCGCGCTCCCGAGAAGGTCTACTTCAAGAAGGGTTCCACGCCCGTCGCCCTCGACGAGCTGGGCAACGTCATGGGCAAGAAGCGTGCCTTCATCGTCACCGACCAGTTCCTCTTCAAGAATGGCAACACCCGCGCCATCGAGGCCAAGCTCGACGAGATGGGCATCGCCCACGACTGCTTCTACGATGTCGAGCCCGATCCGTCGCTGCAGTGCGCACGTCGCGGCGCCAAGCAGATGGCTCTCTTTGAGCCGGACGTCATCATCGCCGTCGGCGGTGGCTCCGCTATGGACGCCGGCAAGATCATGTGGATGATGTACGAGCACCCCGAGTGCAAGTTCGAGGACATGGCCATGGACTTCATGGACATCCGCAAGCGTATCTTCACCTTCCCCGAGATGGGCAAGAAGGCCTACTTCGTCGCCGTCCCGACCTCTTCGGGTACCGGCTCCGAGTGCACGCCGTTCGCCATCATCACCGACAAGGAGACCGGCATCAAGTGGCCGCTCGCCGACTACGCGCTGCTCCCCAACATGGCTATCGTCGACGCCGACAACTGCATGACCGCCCCGCGCGGCCTGACCGCTGCCTCCGGCATCGACGTCATGACCCACGCCATCGAGTCCTACGTCTCCATCATGGCTTCCGACTACACCAAGGGCCTCTCCGAGCGCGCTGCCAAGCTCGTCTTCGAGAACCTGCCCTCCAGCTTCACGAACGGCGCCAAGGACCCGCACGCCCGCGAGGAGATGCACAACGCCTCTTGCATGGCCGGTATGGCCTTCGCCAACGCCTTCCTGGGCCTCAACCACTCCATGGCCCACAAGCTCGGCGCTTTCCATCACCTGCCCCACGGCCTCGCAAACGCCGTCATCCTGACCCGCGTCATGCGCTACAACGCCGCCGAGGCTCCCGTCAAGATGGGTACCTTCTCCCAGTATCCTTACCCCAACGCGCTGCACAACTACGCCGAGATGGCCAAGTACTGCGGCATCGAGGGCAAGGACGACAAGGAGCTCTTCGAGAACTTCATCACGAAGCTCGAAGAGCTCAAGGACTTCATCGGCGTCAAGAAGACCATCGCCGACTACGGTGTTGACGAGCAGTACTTCCTCGACACCCTCGACGAAATGACCGAGCAGGCATTCAACGACCAGTGCACCGGCGCCAACCCGCGCTACCCGCTCATGAGCGAGATCAAGGAGCTCTACCTGGACGCCTACTACGGCCGCGAGCCTCAGGACTACGCCGTCTGCTAGTTTTAGCACGGTTTTTAACGGCGGGGGTGCACGGGTGTTTCACACACCCCCGCCGTCGCTTCTATCGCATCGTTGAAAGGATGCAACCATGCTGCTACCCGATTCCAAGACCGAGCTCGTCCGCCGTGGCAACAAGGTCGTTTACGACCTGGGCGACAAGATTGTCAAGGTCTTTAACGAGACCAAGCCTGTCTCCGACGTGTTCAACGAGGCTTTGAATCTTGCCCGCATCAATGAGTGCGGCATCCGCAGCCCCAAGGCTCTCGAGGTTTCCCAGCTCGAGAACGCCAACGGCTGGGCGCTCGTGACCGAGAAGGTTCCGGGCACCACCCTTGCCGAGAAGATGACTGCCGAGCCCCAGCGCTTTGGTGAGTACCTCGAGATGTTCGTCGACCTCCAGATCGAGATCCACGGCTACACCTCCCCGTTGCTCAACCGTCAGCGCGACAAGTTCGCCCGCATGATCGACAGCCTTGATCAGCTCAATGCCACCACGCGCTACAACCTTCAGGAGCGTCTGGACGGCATGACCAAGGAGTTCAAGGTCTGCCACGGCGACTTCAACCCCTCCAACGTCATCGTCGGCGACGACGGCCAGCTCTATGTGTGCGACTGGGCACACGCCACCCAGGGCTCCCCTGCTGCCGACGTTGCCACCACCTACCTGCTCTTCGCCCTCAACAGCAAGGACCAGGCCGAGGCCTACCTAGAGCTCTACTGCGACCGCGCCGACATGCCCATGCAGGTCGTGCGTCAGTGGACGAGCATCGTCGCCGCTTCCGAGCTCGCTCGTAAGCGCAACGTGAACGATGAGTTCCTGAAGAACTGGATCGACGTCGTCGATTATCAGTAATATCTGAGCGATTTATTTCGCATCGGAGGCACAAGAAAACCCCGCAGCTCATATGGGCTGTGGGGTTTTCCTTTAAGATATCGATGATGCTACAAGATAAAAGGACGGCCCTACATCTCCCCGATCTGGAGAAATGAACTGCACCCCAAAACTTGGACGGCTTAAATAAGAACTACGCCGCAAGGG
>CAVALS010000018.1:0-2403 GCA_963589385.1 Bacteroidaceae bacterium | reverse complement strand
TCATGCAGATCATGCCCGGTCCGGACTTCCCCACCGGCGCCATCATCATGGGCAGCGCCGGCATTAAGCAGAGTTACGAGACCGGCCGCGGCTCCATTACCGTGCGTGCCAAGGCGCACGTGGAGTCCACCAAGACCGGTCGCAGCCGCCTGGTCTTTACCGAGATTCCCTACATGGTCAACAAAGGCACCCTGCAGGAGAAGATCGCCCAGCTCGTCAACGACAAGCGCATCGAGGGCATCTCGGATATGCGCGATGAGTCCAACCAGAAGGGTATCCGTCTGGTCATCGAGCTCAAGAAGGGCGTCATTCCGCAGGTCGTGCTCAACAACCTGTATAAGTACACCTCGCTGCAGACGACCTTTGGCGCCAACAACCTGGCACTCGTCAACGGCGTTCCCAAATGCCTGAGCCTGCGCGAGATGCTGCAGCACTACATCGACCACCAGGTCGACGTAGTCACCCGCCGCACCCGCTTCGACCTTAAGAAGGCCCAGGCCCGCGCGCATATCCTTGAGGGCTACTTGATGGCTCTCGACCATATCGACGAGGTCATTAGCATCATCCGCTCCTCGCAGACCGACTCCGAGGCCAGCAGTCGCTTGATCGAGCGCTTTGGCTTTACGCCCGAGCAGACCACGGCCATCCTCGAGATGAAGCTGCGCCGCCTGACCGGCCTGGAGCGCGACAAGATCCAAGAAGAGTTGGACGGCCTGCGCCGCGCCATCGCCTACTACGAGGACCTGCTGGCGCATGAGGAGAAAATCCTGGGCGTCATCAAGGAAGAGATGCGCGAGATCTCCAAGAAGTTTGGCGACAAGCGCCGCACCGAGATCAGCCAGGTTGAGAAGGACCTGGATGTCGAGGACCTCATCGCCGACGAGGATATGGTCGTGACCATCACCCACACCGGCTACGTCAAGCGTATCCCGGTTGCCGCCTACCGCGCCCAAAAGCGCGGCGGCAAGGGCGTGTCGGGCGTCAACCTCAAAGAGGACGATGTCATCGATGAGATGTTCATCGCGTCCACGCACGAGTACGTGCTGTTCTTCTCGAGCAAGGGCAAGGTCTATCGCCTGAAGGTGCACGAGCTGCCGGTAGGTACGCGCCAGGCACGCGGTACCGCGATCGTCAACCTGCTGCCCTTCGAGGAGGGCGAGAAGATCGCGAGCGTCATCAGCTGCCGCGAGTTCCCGGCCGACGAGTACCTGATGTTTGCCACCAAGAGCGGTATGGTCAAGAAGACCGTGATGAGCGCATATGACCGCAGCCGTCGCGACGGCCTGATCGCTATCAACCTGCGCGACGACGACGCGCTGTTGAACGTGCGCCGCGTGCGCGAGGGCGACAAGATTATCCTGGCCACCACCGCGGGCAAGGCGATCATGTTCTCCGAGGAGCAGGTGCGCGCCACCGGCCGCGATACCAGCGGCGTTCGCGGTATCGGTATGAAGGACGGCGTGAGCGTTCTGGGCATGGAAGTCACTAACGGCAACGGTGATCTGTTCGTCATCACCGAGCGCGGCTACGGCAAGCGCACGCCGGTCGTGGACTACCCGGAGCAGAATCGCGGCGGCCAGGGCGTCTACACCATCCAAATGACCGAGCGTAAGGGTAACCTCGCGGCCATGAAGACGGTGGGCCCGCAGCACGAGCTGTTCATCGTGACGGAGGGCGCGACGGTCATTCGCGTCAAGACCGACGAGATCAGCCAGACTGGCCGCGCCACCCAGGGCGTCAAGATGATGACCGTCGACGACAACGACCGCATCTGCGCCGTAGCCCGCATGACGGCCGCCAAGGAGAAGCCCGAAGGTGAAGCCACGGAAAACGGCTCTGCCCCCGAAGAAACCCCTGTCGATTTGGGCGACGGCAACGACATGCCAGAGGATCTCCTAGACGAGTAAGAGGCCCTAGCTGGCAAAAACCATCAGACCCCATATATCGGCGGTCGGCGCACTGCGCGCCGACCGCTTTTTTGACAATCTTGGACCCGCGTTCGCCCCGGCCGCATGGCGGCACATGAAGTCGATCGCGAGTTCCGCACGAGCCGGAGAGCACTTAATGTGCTCTCCGTGCGAGCAGGACTGTCCGAGCAGGCGACTTCGCATGCCGCCGGGCAGCCGGGGCCGACATCCCCCAAAGATTTTCAAAAAAGTTGTTGACGCGCGCGTAACGACTCGTCTAATATATCCCTTGCGCGATGGACCTGTAGCTCAGTTGGTTAGAGCGTCCGGCTGATAACCGGGAGGTCACAAGTTCGAATCTTGTCAGGTCCACCACTTTCTTTCGCAATAAACACCCCAGCGAGAGCCGAGTCGCCGCTGGGGTGTTTATTACTGTCTCCGTGGGGGTTTAGCTCAGCTGGGAGAGCGCGGGCTTTGCAAGCCTGAGGTCAGGGGT
>CAVALS010000017.1:0-6397 GCA_963589385.1 Bacteroidaceae bacterium | reverse complement strand
TATCGCGGTTCCCACGTGCATCCGTCGCACAATCAGTTTTTGCGAGGCCATTCGCCTGGGCGAGGTCGAGGTCGAAGGCATTCGCGCTCGCTTGGCACAGACGCCGGCTGAGGCGCTCGAGGTTACCCAAGCGGGAGACGTCGCCGTTGTGGTGGACCCCCAGGCCAAGATGCTCGATGAGCTTAAACCCGCTGCCGTGGTCGACGCGATTCTGGCTAAGCGCAACTTGGGCACCACGCGCGACATGGCGCCTGCCGTCATCGCCGTGGGACCGGGCTTTACCGCGCCGGTTGACTGCGACGCCGTGGTCGAAACCATGCGCGGGCATTTCCTGGGCCGTGTCATTACCCAAGGTTCGCCCCAGCCCAACACGGGCGTGCCGGGCATTATCGCTGGCTATGGCAGGGAGCGCGTTATCCACAGCCCCGCCGCCGGCGCGTTTCGGTCCGACCGCGCAATCGGCGACATCGTGAGCGCCGGAGACGTGATTGGCTACGCGGGCGATACGCCCATGCGCACGCAGATCGATGGCTGCCTGCGCGGGCTTTTGGCGAACGGTGTGCAGGTGACTGAGGGCTTTAAATGTGCCGATGTCGACCCGCGCGGCGATGCCAGCTATATCAACTACATTTCGGACAAGGCGACGTCGGTCGGCGGCGGCGTGCTCGAGGCGCTTGCTATGCTTACCGATATCTTTAGAGGATAGAAGGCGGTAATGGAAAAGCTCGATGTGGTGAATGCTGCGCTTGCCGCCCTGCGTGCTGGCGAGACGTGCGAGCTCGTGGTCGTGGCCGGCACGGCGGGGTCGTCGCCGCGCGGCGTGGGCGCCTGGATGGTCGTCTTTGCCGACGGTAGCCAGGCGGGCACTATCGGCGGCGGCAAGATCGAGCTCTTTGCGCTCGATGAGGCGCGCGAGCTGCTGGCCGGGGGTAAATCGCGTCTGGTCCGCTACACCATGGGCGGCGAGAACTCCGATACCGGCATGATCTGCGGCGGAGCTATCTGCCTGTGCTATCTGCACCTGGACGCGACCAAGGTACCGTTGCTCCAGTCGGTTGCCGACGTCTTGGCGTATCGACGCATCGGCGACTTCGTCATTGACTTTGAGCCGTTTATCGCAAGCGCGCTCGAGGGCGATGTGGCCGAGTGCCATGGCGAGGCATCGCGCCGCACCATTGCCGGCTGCCCCGAGCTTTCGCTGGTGGAGGAGGGGAGTAAGGTTACCTATACAAACGCCGCCTCCGAGATTCCTCCCGCGCACATCGAGACGCTCTGCCCCGAGGGCCTGACCTACATCTTTGGCTGCGGACACGTGGGCGCCGCGGCGGCGCGCGTGCTCACCGCGGCGGGCTTTGCCGTCGTGGCGTGCGACGACCGCCCCGGCACGCTGACCCCCGATTGGGTGCCCGGTGTCTACGACCGTCGTCTGGTCGACTACAAGAGCCTGAGCAAGCAGTGCCCCATCGGCCCGCGCGACCTGGTGGTCGTCGCCACGGCGGGTCACAAGTCCGATATCGACGTGGTGATTCAGGCCATGCGTGCCAAACCCGCCTATCTGGGCTGCTTGGGCTCGCGTCGCAAGACGGCCTTTGTGCGGGCTCGCTTGGAGCAGGAGGGCTTCACGCAGGACCAGATCGACGGGCTGCACTTGCCGATCGGCGTTGCCATCGAGGCCGAGGATCCCGAGGAGATCGCTATCTCCATCGCCGCCGAGATGATTCACCTGCGCCGCACCAAGCTCGTCCCCCGCAAGCGCTAATCGCATCCCCACCAATAAGTTGCGGTGAAATACGGACTGTTTAAGCCTGTTAGGCCGCCAAACAGTCCCTATTTCACCGCAACTGCTTTTTGAGATCCATTTGTGCGGGGGAGTTGTGGAGTTGTGCAGGCAGACGAGGTTTTTCTGGAAATACGCTCCCGATGCGCGTATAGTACCGATTGTTTTGTCGGCTCCTGCTGCGTCGAGTCCAAACCGCAAAATGCCATGAGCGGCGCGGATGCAGCCAGGAGGCACGAGGACAACCCATCGTGGCCACGCCCCGTGCTTAAAACCCCAAGAAGGAGTGAACAATGGCAGAAGAGAAGTATGTGCCGCGTCTGAAGACCAAGTACAACAACGAGGTCAAGCAGCAGCTTCAGGACAAGTTCCAGTACGAGAACGTCATGATGATCCCCAAGTTTGAGAAGATCGTCGTGAACATGGGTGTCGGCGAGGCCGCTACCGATTCCAAGGCCATCGACGGTGCCGTGCGCGACCTGCGCGCCATCACCGGCCAGCAGCCGATGATCACCCGTGCCCGCAAGTCCATCGCTACCTTCCGCCTGCGCGCTGGTATGCCGATCGGCTGCAAGGTTACCCTGCGTGGCGACCGTATGTGGGAGTTCTTCGATCGTCTGACCTCCGTCGCGATTCCCCGTATCCGCGACTTCCGCGGCATCTCCGCCAAGAGCTTCGACGGCCGTGGTAACTTCTCCATGGGCGTCACCGAGCAGCTCATCTTCCCCGAGATCGACTTCGACTCCGTCGATCACCAGCGTGGTATGGACATCACTTTCGTGACCACCGCCAACACCGATGAGGAGGCCAAGGCCCTTCTGGACGCCTTCGGTTTCCCGTTCAAGAAATAGGTTCACCTGCCCTATAAGCGCCGTTCCCACAAGGGGGCGGCGCTTGGGGCGAACAATACTCTATGTGAGGAGGATATAAGTGGCTAAGACATCGATGATCGTCAAGTGCAATCGCAAGCAGAAGTTCTCTACTCGTGAGTACACGCGCTGCCAGCGCTGCGGCCGTCCGCACTCTGTGTACCGCAAGTTCGGCCTGTGCCGTGTCTGCTTCCGCGAGCTTGCACTCAAGGGCGAGCTTCCCGGCGTTAAGAAGGCCAGCTGGTAAGTCACTACCAGCGTTTCAAGCATCAGTTTGGAACAGGGAAAACGCGCTAAAAAGGCTTTGCCGTTAAGGGCGGCGAAGAACCAAGAGCACGTGTTCATCAAGAACGAAGGAGAATCTGTATGAACCTTACAGACCCGATCGCAGATATGCTTACGCGCATCCGTAACGCTAACTCTGTGAACAAGGCCACGGTCTCCATGCCGAGCAGCAAGAAGCTCGTCGAGATCGCTCGTGTTCTGCACGAGGAGGGCTACATCGAGGGCTACGATGTCGAGGACACCGTTCCCCAGAAGACTCTGCACATCACGCTTAAGTATGGTCCCAAGAAGGCTAAGGTCATTAACGGCATCCGCCGCATTTCCAAGCCGGGCCTGCGTAAGTACACCGGCGTTGCCGACATGCCCCGCGTCCGCGGTGGCCTTGGTACCGCCATTATTTCCACCAGCCATGGCGTCATGACCGACCGCGATGCTCGCAAGCACAACGTCGGCGGCGAGATCATCGCTTACGTCTGGTAATTCGCTCGGTAGGTAGAAGGAAAGGAGATCACCGTGTCTCGTATCGGTAATAAGCCTGTCCAGATTCCCGCCGGAGTCGAAGTGGCAGTCAACGGCAACAACGTTGTCGTCAAGGGCCCCAAGGGCCAGCTCGAGCTCGATGTCTTTGAGAAGCTCGCTATCAACGTCGAGGACAACGTCCTCACCGTTTCCCGTCCCGACGACGAGCGTGAGACCCGTGCCCGCCACGGCCTCACCCGCGCCCTCATCCACAACATGGTGGTTGGCGTTTCCGAGGGCTTCGAGAAGAAGCTCGAGCTCGCCGGCGTCGGTTACCGCGTGCAGCAGAAGGGCAAGAACCTCGAGTTCTCCCTGGGCTTCTCGCACCCCGTGATCGTCGAGGCTCCCGAGGGCATCACCTTCGAGGTTCCCGACAACACCCACGTGAACGTCAAGGGTATCAACAAGCAGCAGGTCGGTCAGATCGCCGCTGAGATCCGCGGCCATCGTCCTCCCGAGCCTTACAAGGGCAAGGGTATCCACTACGTTGGCGAGCACATCCGCCGCAAGCTGGGTAAGGCCGCCAAGTAGTCGTAACCGACTCACTCGCATAAGACCAGCACCCCGTCAGGTGCTGGCAAGATCAACCTTTTTAGGAGTTTACGTATGAACAAGCATAAGGCGAAGCTGGAAGGCCTCAAGCGTCGTCAGCGTCGTGTTCGCGGCAAGGTCTCGGGTACCTCCGAGCGTCCGCGTCTTCGCGTGACCCGTACTAACGCCAACATCTATGCCCAGATCATCGACGACAGCAAGGGCTCCAGCCTGACGCTCGTCTCTGGCTCGACCCTCGAGGCCGAGTTCAAGGGCACCCACACCTCGAACAAGGAGGCTGCGGAGAAGGTCGGTCAGCTCGTTGGCAAGCGCGCCATCGAGGCCGGCATCACCAAGGTCGCCTTCGATCGCGGTGGCCGTATCTACCATGGCCGCGTCAAGGCCCTCGCCGACGGTGCTCGTGCCGCCGGTCTCGAGTTCTAGGAGGTATGTAGCACATGGCTCGTAATCAGAAGCAGCAGCGCGAGGCCTCCGAGTTCGAGGAGCGCGTCGTTTACATCAACCGCGTGTCGAAGACCGTCAAGGGTGGTCGTCGCATGAGCCTCGTCGCTCTCGTCGTCGTTGGCGACGGCAAGGGCAACGTCGGCGTTGGCATGGGCAAGTCCGCTGAGGTGCCCCTGGCCATCTCCAAGGCGTCTCTCGATGCCAAGAAGAACATGTTCCACGTGCCGGTGACCGATCAGGGCACCATTCCGCACGAGGTTCTCGGTCACTTTGGTGCCGGCCGCATCATCATCAAGCCCGCTGTCGAGGGTACCGGCGTTATCGCCGGCGGCGCTGTGCGTCCCCTCTTCGAGCTTGCTGGCATCAAGAACGTCCTGTCCAAGTCCCTCGGTACCGACAACGGCCTCAACATCATCAAGGCTGCCGTCGAGGGCCTCAAGGAGCTCTCCAGCCCTGAGGACGTCGCGGCTCGCCGTGGCCTGACGGTCTCCGAGATGTTCGTCGGTAAGGAGAACTAAGCATGGCTGACACCATCAAGATCAAGCAGGTCCGCAGCACCAACGGTTGCAAGCAGGACCAGGTCCGTACTGTCCGTGCCCTCGGTCTCCACAGGATCCGCGAGGTTCGCGAGATTGCTGACAACGAGTCCGTCCGCGGCATGATCTTCAAGGTCAAGCACCTTGTCGAGATTGTAGAGGAGTAGCAAATGCAGCTTCACGATCTTACTCCCGCGCCCGGTTCCACCAAGAACCGCAAGCGCGTCGGCCGTGGCAATTCTTCGGGTCACGGCACCACTTCTGGCCGCGGTCAGAAGGGCCAGGGTTCCCGCTCTGGCGGCACCAAGGGTGCCGGTTTCGAGGGTGGCCAGACTCCGCTGGCTATGCGCCTGCCCAAGCTTCCGGGCTTCCGCAACCCCCGTCGTATCGAGTACACCGCTGTTAACGTTGAGCGTCTCGAGCGCAAGTTCGAGGACGGCGCTGTGATCGACGGTGCCGCTCTTAAGGCCGCTCGCATCACCAAGAGCGAGTTCGAGCCCGTCAAGGTGCTCGGCAATGGTGAGCTCACCAAGAAGTTCACGGTCAAGGTCGACAAGGTCAGCGCTTCTGCGCAGGCCAAGATCGAGGCCGCCGGCGGAAAGGTCGAGCTGCCGTGCTAAATGGTCTTAAGAATGCTTTCCGCATCAAAGAATTGCGCGAAAAGATTCTTTTTACCATAGCTATGCTCGTCGTGTACCGCATTGGTGCGCACGTTCCTGTGCCCGGCATTCCCTTCCAGGGGATGCTGGGCCTTTTCTCGACCGATAACAATTCGGTCGCCGCAGGTGCTATGGCCCTCCTGAATCTTTTCTCTGGCGGCGCTTTGAGCTATGTGTCGGTGTTTTCGCTGGGCATCATGCCTTACATCACCAGCTCGATTATCCTCCAGATGCTCCAGGCCGTTGTGCCTTCCCTGCATGAGCTTGCCCGCGAGGGCGAGGTCGGTCAGACCAAGATTACGCAGTATTCGCGTTACCTCACCCTGGCTCTGGCAATCCTCAACTCCGTGGGTTACCTCTTCCTCTTTAAGAGCTTCGGCATCAGCTTTAATGGCGCCGGCGCTCCCGAGATCATCTTCGACCTCATGATCGTCGGCACGCTCACTGCGGGCGCCATGCTGATCATGTGGATTGGTGAGCTCATCACCCAGCGCGGTATCGGCAATGGCATGTCGCTGATCATCTTTGCGAACATCATGGCCGGTCTGCCGCAGGCTATCTTCTCCAGCACCGAGGGCAATGCCGGTGGCATCATCACCATGGTGATTATCTGCGCCATCATCCTGCTGGTTATCCCGCTGATTGTTTTCCTTGAGCGCGGCCAGCGCCGCATTCCGGTCTCCTACGCTAAGCGCGTCGTGGGCCGTCGCATGATGGGTGGCCAGACCACCTACCTGCCCATCAAGGTCAACACCG
>CAVALS010000016.1:0-2835 GCA_963589385.1 Bacteroidaceae bacterium | reverse complement strand
TCTGCTTTGCGTGGGCCAAGCTTGCCTCGGACTGATCGCCGCTCAGCATGCGGGCGATCTCGGCGATACGCGCTTCGCCGGTTACCTCGTCCAAATGCGTTTGGGGAACATCGCCCGGTTCCTTGCTGACAACATAATGCTTGTCAGCCATGACGGCGACCTGCGCCAAGTGGGTTACGACAATCACCTGATGCGTAGCGGCGAGATCTGCCAGCACGCCCGCGAGTGCACGCGCCGTGGAGCCACCGACACCGGCATCGACCTCGTCAAACACCAGCGTATCGACACCGTCCGCGTTACCGAGGACAACCTTGCTTGCCAGCATGACGCGGCTGAGCTCGCCGCCCGACGCAATGCGGCGCAGGGGGCGCGGCGTCAAACCGGCACCGCTGCGGTATAGCAGCTCGTAGCTCGAAGGACCAGCGGGCGTCCACTCAGCACGAGGAAGATCGCGCGACTCCCAGACGAGCTCGGCGCCACCCATCTCCAGGCGAGCCATCTGGCGGCCGACCTCGTGACAGAAGCGCGGGGCCGCGGTCTTGCGGGCGCGCTTAAGTGCCTTGGCAGCGGCAAACAACTCGTGCTCGGCGCTCCCGAGTGCCTCACGCGCCTTTTTGATCTGCTCATCGCCATCATCGACCAGAGACAGCAGTTCTTGCGAGCGATCGCGCATGGCAAAAACATCGTCCATGGTGGGACCCCACTGACGCAACAGGCCCTTGAGGTCGGAATACCGCTCACGCATGCGAGCGAGCTCGCGCGGGTCGAAGGCGACGCCATCGCGATAGGCACGAAGCTCGTTCGCGCAATCCTCAAGTGAGATACAGGCATCCGAAAGCGCATCGGCAATGTCGCCGAGTTTGCGATCGACGGTAGCCATGCGGGAAAGCTCTGCCACGGCGCTGTTCACGGCATCGAGCGCTCCCCCTTCAGAGGCAAGCGATGCATGGGCATCGTTAGCCGTGGCAACCAGTACCTCGGCATGTTCGGAGCGCGGCAGCAGTTCCTCGAGTTCCTCATACTCGCCCGGCTTGGGGTCGACCTCGCCGATGCGCTCGAGGGCAAAACGCGCTTCCTCGACGCGACTCCCCTGCGCACGCGAGGCTTCATCCACACGGCGAAGCTCCTTGGCGGCGGCACGCGATGCCTTAAAGCAGGCGCGGTACGCATCCAGCGCCTCGAGCGCAGAGCGTCCCGCCCACGCATCGACCATCGCAACGTGATGCGCCGGATCGAGCAAGCGTTGGTGCTCGTGCTGGCCGCACAAATCCATCATCACGCCGACGAGCTCCGAAAGCTCGCGCACACTGGCGATGCGGCCGTCAATCTTCACGCGGCTGCGGCCCTCGGCAGAAAGGCTGCGCTGGACCGTGAAGCCTTCCGTGTCGTGCGGGCCGTCAAACAGCCGCGCCTCGACGCTCGCCAGCGCCTCGCCCTCGCGCACCGTCGACGAATCCGCGCGCTCACCCAAAATAAGCTTGAGGGCCGAGAGCAGCGCGGTCTTGCCGGCGCCGGTCTCGCCGGTCAGGACAGTCAGACCGGCACTCGGCACCAGCGTCGCCTCGCGAATGAGTGCAATGTTAGAAACCTGCAGCTCATCGATCATGACGGACTCCGTAGAAAACGCGGCTCACCGAGTTATAGAAGCTCTCGGGGCCGTAATCGAGGAGCAGCACATCTCCGGGCCCGCGGCGCACAGCCACGCTCTCAACGGTGCCATCGCAGGTAATAAACTGTCCATCGATAGCAATCGCCGGAACACTCGGGCGATCATCGGACATAAAGATTTCGACGACATCACTCGGCGAAGTCAAGAAGGCACGGGCCTGAATGGTGTGCGGCGCAATGGGTACGCAGACCATGCCCGTATAGTCGGGGCTCACGATGGGGCCACCGGCGGATAGTGCATAGCCAGTGGAGCCGGTCGCCGTCGAAACGACCACGCCGTCACCGCGTAGGCGGTCGATATGGTGGCCGGACACCGTGATGTCAAACTCGACCATATCGGACAGCGGACCACGGGTAAGCGCCATGTCGTTGAGGGCGAAGGTGCGCACGACATCCTTCGTACCGTCTTCGCGCACGGACACGATATCCGCGGCGATGGTGGCACGACGGCTCACGTGCAGCTCGCCGGAAAGGGCGTCGCTCACGACCTGCAGAATGTCGCGCTCCTCGGGGCTCGCAGCAGTTAAAAAGCCCAGGTGACCATAGGAAAGACCGAGGATAGGAATCTCGCGATAGTTGAGGATGCGGGCAGCGCGCAGCAACGTACCGTCACCGCCGAGCGTAATGACCAGATCGGAGCCGTCAATGTCAGGCGTGCTTTGAATCTTCGATCGCTGGTCGGCAGCCCATGCAACCTCATAGCCCTGGCGCGTCAGCCAAAGCTCGAGCATCAGGCCGCTCTCGACCGCCTCTTGCTTGTAGTAATTGGGAACCAGAAAGACCTTCATAGCGTTGCAGCTTTCTCGCTCAAAGCCGATACCTGGGATTGCAGCTCATCGTCGGTGCGTTCACCAGGGGCAAACCTTGTGCCGTACAGGAAAAACTCAACGTTGCCCTTAGCGCCATGGATGGGCGACACGCACACGTCAAGCGGGAACAGGCCCTTGGCGGCAAAAAGCTCAATCGCCGCCACGAGCGTATCGCGGCGGACGGCGGGGTCGGTCACGATACCGCGCTCGCCCACCAGCGCAGCCGGCGCCTCAAACTGCGGCTTTACGAGCGTGCAGAACGAACCCGAAGGCTTCAGGCACGCCAGCACCGCATCGATAATGTTCGCGATGCTGGTAAACGAGACGTCACAAACAGCCAGGTCGATGGCGCCGGCAT
>CAVALS010000015.1:0-2162 GCA_963589385.1 Bacteroidaceae bacterium | reverse complement strand
GCTCCAACGTGGTCACGGGCCTCATCAAGGCCAACATCACCAACCGCATCGCCTTTAACGTCGCCACGGGCATCGACTCGCGCGTCATCATCGACCAGATGGGTGCCGAAAAGCTCACCGGTTTGGGCGACATGCTGTTCTCCAAGGTCGACTGGGGCAAGCCCCGCCGTATCCAGGGCTGCTTTGTCTCGGATGATGAAATCAACGAGATCGTCGAGTTCGTCAAGTCGCAGAGCGAGCCCGACTACCACGAGGAGATCCTGTCTGCCGTGGCGCCCGCTTCCATGTCCATGGCGGGTGGCGGCGGCATTGTCCGTACCGGAGTCGCCGAGCCGCAAGACGATGATCCGCTCATTTGGGAAGCCGCCCATATTGTGGTGGAATCGCAGCTTGGCTCCACATCTGGCCTGCAACGTCGTCTGAAGGTTGGCTATGCGCGTGCCGGGCGTATTATGGATATGCTGGAAGAAAAGGGTGTCGTCGGCCCGCCCGACGGTTCCAAGCCGCGCGAGGTCCTGTTGGACGAGGAGGGGCTTGCCGCGCTGGAATCTGTCGACGCCGAGATGGCACGTGAAGATCGTGAGTTTGGAGGATTCTGATGGCTGCACGCTTTGGTGACATGCTGCTTGAGCAGCGTCGCCGAATGGGCCTTTCCATTCAGCAAGTCGCCAACACCATCAAAATCAGGCCGCAGATCATCGAGTTTTTCGAGACCGGTAGCTTTGCTTCGATGCCGCCGCGCGGCTATGCGCAGGGCATGATTTCGAGCTATGCTCGCTTTTTGGGCCTCAATCCGCGCGAGGTCGTCAATGCCTACTTTGACGACCTGATGGCTTACGAACGCGAGACATCGCAGCAGGGCGGTCGTTTTCAGGACGCCGCCGGCTACGTCAATTCGCGTTCCTCGGTCGATAACGGGCGCTTCCTGATGGTTCAGGGCGGTCGTTCGACCCGCTATGGACAGCGTCCTCAGCAGGCCGGTTATATTACCGAGACGGGTTCGGGCGAGGAGATTCGCTCACAGCGTGACCGGTTCCGCAGTACGCCGATGCCCGAGGACCGTGCACTTCCCGCTGCCCGAGGCGTGGCGCGTGACCCTCGTGCCGGCTACGGCGACGGCGGCTATTCCGATCGCGGTTACCGTGGTGCCTCTACGGGACGCTCTCGCGGTGGCTATGCGGATGCCGATACCACGCAGGTGACGCCGCGTCTTCGCTCTCAATCACAGCCGTATGGCCAGCGCTCTTCGGCTCCGCGTTCGGGCCAGCGTGGCTATCAAGGCCGCGGTGAACTTGCGCCCCGCTCGGGTCAGCGCAGCCTTCAGGGCCAGGGTGGCTATCGCGGCCGTTCCGATAGCAATCGTGGTCGTATGCCTCAGGGAGGCGGCCGCAGCAGTTCCAGTCGTGGACGCGGCGGATCACGTACTCCTCAAAACAACGGGCTCGATCCGCGTATCGTCTACGCCGGCATCGGTGCCGTTGCGCTGCTGTTGATTGTGCTCATCGTGGTGCTTCTGCGCGGCTGCGCATCTTCGGCGCCCGAGACCACGCCCGAGACGCCCACTGCTACCAAGACGACGACCAAGAAGTCTTCTAAGAAGACCGAAACGGTCGACGATGATGAAGACACCGATGAGGCGACGGATGAGTCGACTGACTCGGACACTACCAAGACGACGGCCAAGAAGGAAGAGAACGAGGTCACGAAGGTCAAAGTCTCCGTTGCCAAGGGAAAGACCGCTTGGATTGAGGTCAAGGTCGACGGCAAGTCGGTCTATGGCGCCCAGGCGACTGGCCCCTTTGAGCAGGAGTACACGCCCGAGTCTTCGATCGAGATCACCACGTCCAAGCCTTCCGATGTCACCGTTACCAAGAACGGTGAAAAGGTTCGTTACGATACCAAGACCTCGGGCGTGGCGCGTGTGACGATCACCGTTCCCAAGAAGGAGACGTCTGATTCCGAGAATGGTGAAAGTTCTGATGGTACCGACACCACCGATGGTACCGATACCACCGACGGTACCGATGCCCAGTCCACTGATGGCGCCGATACCGCATCTGACGGTCAGACGCCCAGCAATTCTACCGACTATTCGTACGATAGCTATTAAGCCGCTCGTACGCGAAAGGAAACATTATGGCTAAAGATTCCAGCTTCGACGT
>CAVALS010000014.1:0-42051 GCA_963589385.1 Bacteroidaceae bacterium | reverse complement strand
ATCCCGAGGGCCTCTACGACCTGCTGCTTCGCATTAAGAACGATTACCCCAACTACAAGAAGATCTACATCACCGAGAACGGCATGGGTTATAAGGACGACTTTGAGGACGGCTTTATCGACGACGCCCCTCGCATCGACTACATGCGCCAGCATCTCGCGTGGATCCTCAAGGCGATCGACGGCGGCGTGAACGTCGACGGTTACTTTGTGTGGTCGCTGCAGGACCAGTTCTCCTGGACCAACGGCTACAACAAGCGCTATGGCCTGTTCTACATCGACTTCGAGACCCAGAAGCGCTATCCCAAGGCGAGCGCGTACTGGTACAAGAACGTCGCGGAGACCGGCCTGCTCATGGCCTAATTCAAGCCGCATACCCCCTGTCGGCCGCATGTGAATTCCTCCACGGGTTCGCATGCGGCCTTTTTGTTTTGGTGGGCCCGAGCAGGCCGTTTGTCTCGATTTGTAACATCTAGCAGGGATTTTCGGCCCCAATTGTTACAGATTGAGATGAACGGGGGCACCCGGTTCGAAATATCTAGATCTGTAACATCTGACTCGCTTTTAGCCGTCTAACTATTACAGATCGAGACAAAGATGATGGCTGGGTAGACAAAATCTCGATCTGTAACATCTAGTCGAGTTTTTGGGTCCTAGCTGTTACAGATTGAGACAAATGCACAGGACAATCCTCTCAATCTCAATCTGTAACATCTGGTTGGTGATTTCACCTCAACCTGTAAATGTGTGTCCCGGTGGAACACCCGTTTCCATCCATTAATCCAGCCAGAATGGGTACGGGCTCCTGTGGCGGGGGTCCTCCCACACGGCCTCACCGCCCCACTCCGGCGCGCCGACCTCGCGTTCCCCGAGTACGCACGGCACCACCGGAAAGCCGCCTTCACGCGCTTGACCGACGTCAGCCCCCGGTGGTTGCGCAGGACGGCCCCGGCTGCGAGTTCACCCCTCCCTCGATCCTGTCCTGCCGTTGCGCCTGGTCCGACCGCCGCAGCAGGGGTAATAAACGGCCTTCATGGGCACCTCTTCCGAAAGGGGATTTAACGGTTCCGGAAAAGGTAATCTACCGGGGGAACGATAGACAACCGGACACACATTCTGTCCGAGCGGTTAAAAGCGGGCACGGAATTTAAACGGCTGAAAAGGGGCATCGACCTGCGCCGATGCCCCAAACATGGACACATATTTTGTCCTATAAGCCACCTTTGGTCACATAGATGGAAGGCAGCTTGTCAGTGACTCGGAGAGCGCCAATGCGATCTCACGACGGTTGCGCTCATTGTCTCAATTAGCTACTCAACGAAATACGGCCCCGCAGCTCAATAAGCTGCGGGGCCGCACTACACACCGACGGATCAACGACGAAGTGCATCTACTATTTGGCCAGCTCCTGAACGATCCAGTCAATTGCACCTTCGGGATCGTTGGTAAGATCGATATACTGCTTGCCCCTTGTGGTGAGCAGTTTAATTCCAAGGCGATCGGTATCGGCCTTCATAGCGTCATAGTACATGCGTGCCTGGGGCGCCAGAACAATCACGTTGTACTGATTCATCGTCTCATAGTGGCTTCCGTACGCACCGGACTGAGAAACCAGATCAATACCCTTAGCAGCGGCACCTTCGCGAAGAGCATTTGCCAAGAGAGTCGAAGTGCCGGCACCCTGGCAAAGCACAAGCACGCGGATCTGCTCCGCCTTGCTCTTTACCGCCTCCAGAGCTCTTGCGGCATTTTCTTGTGCGGCAATAGCATCTGCATCCGAGGTTCCTGCAGCTTCCTTTGCGGACTCCTCCAAACAAAGCTGATGGTCATACGCCTTACAGAACGGATAGTAAATCACAAAGTCAACGACCAACAGCACTGCCATCAATACAAGAGAACGTAGATCAAGACCTGTGGTGAGAAATGCACCGATTGGGCCGGGAAGCGCCCACGGCATGGTATACATGGGGGCGTTCATTCCAATTACGTCAATGAAAAACTTACCGATTATGGCGTTGACCATAGGAGCCGCTAGGAAGGGCACGAACATATAGGGATTGAGAACGATCGGCATACCGAAGAGAACGGGCTCGTTAACTCCAAAAATCACCGGGATAATCGATGCCTTGCCCATGGCTTTAAGCTGCTTGGAACGCATAAACATGATCAGGATAATAGGAACGATGAACGTGCAGCCAGAACCGCCCAGACCGCCGATGAAGCTTGTAAAGTCCTGCGTGAGAGCAATTGACGGGTGTCCACCTGCTTGGAAAACCTCAAGATTGGTAACGGTATTGCCGTAGAGCGCAGCATTGATCGGGCTCATGACAACCGAAGCACCGTGAATACCCATAAATTGGAAAAGTGCGACCGCGCCTTCGATAAGCGCCATGCCAGGATAGGTGTCAACCGCGGAGAACAGCGGCGAAATTAGAGCAGATACCAAATTGGCGAACGGCACAGCAAGCAGCGTACGGCTCGCGAGATCGATAACGGCGCACGCAAGGATTGAAAACCCAAACGCAAAGATATCGCGAAAACTCTGTGCAATAGCGCCAGGGACCTCTTTGGGGAGCTTGATCGTCACATTATGGCTAATGCACACCTTATAGATATTAACGGTCAAGAACGCGGATACGAACGCAGCGAGAAAACCCTTGGTTCCCATATAGCCGGTTTCAAAAACAGATGTATCTGCTCCGCCAATCGAGACAACATCGTTCGTCACCGATAGCAAGAACATGCCGCACATGGCACAAACCATGCACGAGGTGGGGTTGAGAGATTTGCCCGAAGGCATGCGGCGGTTCATCGACATGGCAAGTGAGCTCGCCGTGGTACCGGCCACCATAATGCCAAGAAGCCCCATGGTATATGCATAGATTTTATTAAAGAAATCCAGCACCTCAGACGGAAGCGTGATGCCTACATAGGCAGGGAGCGTCGAAAGAAGAAGGAACAGGCTCGAGAACAGCACAATTGGCATATTCGAGAGAAAGCCATCCTTAATCGCTACCAGATAAATGTTCCTCGAGATTTTGTCGAAGAGGGGCTGGTGTTTTTCAAGGAATTTGACGATAGCGTCCATAACACATCCTTTCATGATTCCCGGGCACACAACGATTTATCCGGACTCAACCGTCGTCGTCCCAGTTTGTATCCGCTTATCGTAAGTGAATACGTTCTCGTGCGAAATGTAATATCATTTGCGCGATTTGTCATAACCAATTCTTTTTCCGCTTTGTCGATATGTCAAGAATTCAAATCTATATTCGGTGAACGGTAGTTGCGTATTTTTATATTTGTCCAGCTAAAGGCTATTTTTTCGGAGCATTACAATAAGTTTGTAACCGTTTACCGATTGGATATAACATATTAAATATATTGTTGTAACAATATTAGAGACAATGTCACAAGCCTGTCGTTCTAGTCAAAGGAAGTAACAATGCACAAACGATTGCTGAACATGTCCGCATCCGATTTTGCCGCCACGTCACCCATGGATCTAAAGCAGGCAATTCTGGCTTCCGAGGGACGTACCATCATGGCGGAAAACGTACCCTCTTCCCAATTTCTCGGCGGCGTTACTAATGCAGAAATCGAACGTGCCGCAGGTGCCGACCTGCTTCTGTTTAACGCGCTCGATGTGTTCGATCCAGTTATTGCCGGTATTCCAGATGATCTCAATGAAAACCCGGTCACTTGGGTGAAGCGAGCATGTGGAAGGCCCATTGGCGTCAATCTGGAGCCAGTTGATAACGAGGCAGAGATGTCTGAATCCCGTACGGAAATCCCCATGGGTCGTCGCGTCTCTCCCAAGACCTTAGAAAAGGCTAACGAACTCGGATTTGACTTTATCTGCCTGACGGGCAACCCTGGAACTGGCGTCTCCAACGATGCAATCGCCCATTCGATTAAACTCTCCAAAGAGCATTTCAATGGCCTGGTCATAGCCGGAAAAATGCATGGAGCGGGCGTTGCGGAACCTGTCATGACACTCGAAATAGCGCGCAAGTTTGTTGATCTCGGCGTCGATATCCTTCTCGTGCCAGCCCCCTACACTGTCCCTTGCTTCCAAGAAGCAGACCTGCGCGCCATCGTAGACTTTGTACGATCACACAACGTAGGCAAGTCAATTGAAGAAAAGGTTCTCGTCATGGCGGCGAACGGGACCAGTCAAGACTCCTGCGACAGCGAGACCATTAAGAAAATAGGTCTTGCAGCAAAAGCCGCTGGCGCTGACCTCCAACATATCGGGGACTCCATGAACGGTATTTGCCTGCCCCAGAATATCTTCACGCTTGGACAAGCCCTTCGTGGATACAGGCATCAGATCGTCATGCTGAGCCGCTCTGTGATACGTTAAGGTTACCTTGCCCACGTTACATCCCGACTGAGGCAACCATCAGGTATAACCAACATGCAAACTGAGGCTCTAATGCTCGATACACACGAAAAACGGCCACTCTATTTACAGCTCACCGACGCGCTGCTCAAGCAGATCGTCGATGAATATCAAGCAGACGATAAACTTCCGACAGAAATGGAACTCTGCGACGAATACGCCGTAAGCAGAACAACCGTCCGACTTGCCATGAGTGAGCTGGAGCGTCGTGGAAGTATCTATCGAATCCAAGGTAAGGGATCGTTTGTTGCACCGAAACGCGTTAGTGAGCTCAATTCACTTTTAGACTTTGACTTTGCAAGCCATTGCGATGGCGTTGATCCGGATGCCATCACCAAACATTTCGGCGGCCTCACATCAGGTCGTCCAATTTCCGTAATGATGCTCCAACAATTTGGATGTCAAAGTCGCGATGAAATTCAGCGTCTTGAATTGACCTACGAACTTGAAGGCAGCTTCATAGGCGCTGATACGTTCTTCATTTCAAAGTCGCGCGTTCCGAATAACCAGTTAGATTTTCAGGCATTTAGCAGAATCATGGACGACTTGTCCAAGTCTATCCAATCTGTTAGGGAAAGCTATAGAGCACGTCAGCTTAGCGATTCCGAAGCCAGTAATTATGGTGTTGCAAAACTTCCGGTCATCGAATTGACTCATTATGCTTACGACTCCGAAGGCAAACTAATCTCAATTGTCTGCCGCACCGTCTTAACTGGGCGGGTCCCTTATCAAAACTTTATTTTCAAGTCCTAATGTTCTTTTTCTTTTGTCTCGATCTGTAACACGTAGCCGAGTTTTTAAGTCCTAACCGTTACAGATTGAGACAAACAAGGTAGACCACGCCGAATTGTCTCAATCTGTAACATTAAGACCGGTTTTGGACGTCTAGATGTTACAGATTGAGATGAATGCACAGGTCAATCCTCTCAATCTCGATCTGTAACAACTAGCTGAATTATTCGGTCCTAGCTGTTACAGATCGAGACAAATGGAATAGGCCGAGCCAAAAATCTCGATCTGTAACATCTGACTCGCTTTTGGCCGCCTAGATATCACAGGTTGAGACAATTTGATAGTGGAGTCCTCATTTACGCGTCATATCGCGTAGCGCTCACGCGTTGATTCCCCACAATGACAGGAGGTAAAAGTCCTCCCGCATCGCCTGTTGGCAATCCCATAGCGTTAGCTAGCAGATGACCTGCGTGTGTTCCTCGATGGCGGCACGATTCTCGGCGGCGATACCCGGTTCGCACACCACGGCATCCAGGCTGTCCAAGCGACAGAAGGTGTAGAAGTCGCGCTTGCCGATCTTGCTGGAATCGGCGATCAGATAGCGTGAGTCGGCCTTGCTAAAGGCGAGCTGCTGGATACGGCCCTCGTCCATGTTGGACGTAGATACGTCGCCATCCAGAATGCCGTTGGCGCCGATAAACGCCGCGTCGATGCCCAACGCACGCAGGGTATCCTCGGCCGTTGGTCCCACAAAAGCGGCGGTGCGGCGACGGTACATACCGCCCACGAGGCACAGGTCGCAGTCTTCGCGCGACTCGAGCAGGTTAAACACCGAAAGCGAGTTGGTCACAATGCGCAGGCGACACGCCGGCAGCATCGAGGCCATCTGTTCCACCGTAGTGCCCGTACCCAAAAAGATGGTCGAGCCCTCCTCGATAAGCTCCACAGCACGGCGCGCAATCTGCAGCTTTTCCTCGGCATGCTTAGTGCGCTTTTCGCTGTGCGAATACTCATGGCGCAACATAGCATGGGGACGTCCCTGTGCGCTACGGGCGCCACCGTGCACGCGCTCGATCTCGCCCAGGCTCGCAAGTTCTTCGAGGTCGCGGCGAATCGTCATATCCGAAACGCCCAGCGCATCCGAAATCTCCTTGACCGAAACCGTGCCCTGCTCTTCGAGCAGCTGACGAACCTTATCCTGTCGCTCTGCCTTAATCACGATGAATCCTCGCCGTTCTTTGCGCGCATATCATTCAAACAGTAACGAACAAATTGTATCAGACTCGTGCGCGTCAAAAATGAACACCCGCACAGCTCCAATCATCACTTTTTTGAGAAAAATACCCCCTGCTTTAGTGGGGTGTAGTGATAATCTCGCCTGTTCGCGCTACAGTTTGTCCGAAATACCTCGATGTTAGGAACCAAATGATCACTTCCGAGCTTTTCGGCACCGCGCCGTGCGGCACCTCCGTTCATCGTTACACCCTCAACGGGCCCGAGATCTGCGTTCGCATTATGGACTATGGCGCCACCGTGCTGGGTATCGATGTGCCCGACATTCCCGGCAACGTGCGCGATGTGGTGCTGGGCTTCGATAAGCTCGAGGATTACTTTGACAACCCCGCCTGCTTTGGCGCGACCATCGGCCCCGTGGCAAACCGCACCGCGGGCGCCACGATCACCATCGACGGCACGGACTGGCACATGCCGGCCAACGAAGGCGTCAACAACCTGCACAGCGATCTTGAGCATGGTCTGCACAAGCGCGTATGGGACGTTGAGCTCGACGAGACTCACAACGCCGTGCGCATGACCACCTCGCTTAAGGATGGCGAGTTGGGCCTGCCCGGCAACCGCACCTTTACGGCCGTGTTTACCGTGACGCCGACGGGACGCTTCCGTATCGAATACGGCTGCGAGAGCGACCGTGCCACCTACGTGTCCATGACTAACCACACGTACTTTAACCTTGCTGGCCATAACGCCGGCATGGACTGTGAGCACTTCTTTGTTGCCAACGCCGTCCACTATCTGCCCATTGACGATCAGAACATTCCCACCGGCGAGATTGCTCCGGTCGAGGGCACGCCGTTTGACTTCCGTGAGCTGCACCCCGTCGCACCCGGCATGGAGGCCGACGACCCGCAGATTAAGCAGGCCCGTGGCTACGATCACTGCCTGTGCATCGATGGCTATCAGTACGGCCGCAACCTGCGTCGCGCCCTACATGTCGAGGAAATGTGGACTGGCCGCGAGCTGGACTACTACACCACTGCCCCGGGCGTGCAGCTCTACACCGGCAACTGGCTGGGCGACGAGCACGCCAAGGACGACGCCAACTATGGCTGGGGCGCCGGCTTTGCCCTCGAGGCCGAGATGTACCCCGACACGCCGCACCAGCCGCTGTTCCCACAGGGCATTGTGGGCCCGGGTCACCCCTACAGCAATGTGATCGAATACCACTTTATGAGGCACTAAGCCCACAACGCGACATATCGCACAGCAGCGCCCGCCGGCACCACCGCCGACGGGCGCTTTTCATCTTTTGGGCTCATTTTCGCTGTGACTGTATGAGTGACATATCAAAACTATGCCCATTTACTACGTTTAGCCCGGAATGCTCGACCATGCACCGGTTTTTGTTAAATTCGCGAGCCATCTACCTGCGGTTTTGTTTTTCTCAAATTCAACATGCTCGGCGATAGCCAATCAAACGTAGTAAATGGACATAGTTTTTGACAGGCGGCGTCGCGCGCGGCCCTCGCAAGGGCAAAATGATCCGTTTTCCTCCGTCCCCAAGGGATCAGTTGAACAGATTGCCGATGGGATCGGGGGCGGAACTGGGGAGATGGCGGATTTCTAGCTCTATACCGAGCTTTTGCAACTCTTTGAAGGCGGCGATGTCTGTATCGCCTACGGCAACGGCAGGCGTTGCAGAGCGCTTGCCCTCCCCCGCCCGCATATGGCCGATACTAATCTTGGTTATTGGCACACCGCCCTTAACCAGCGCGAGCGCACCGGAGGGTGAGGCCACCATGATCAGAATCAATTGGCGAGGCGTTGCGGTATGAATGATGTCGATGGCCTTTTGTACCGAGAAAAACCGCGTCCAAACGCCTTCTGGCGCCGCCACCCTCATGGGTGCCCATTGGCGCGAATCTGCCGCGATCTCATCGTTGACGATTAGGACAAGGTTGGAACCCACGGCTTCGTTCCACAGCTCAACGTCTTGTCCGTAAATGAAACGGTCGTCGATACGTGTGAGAAGGATCTTGGGTTGAGCCATGGCTGCCCCATTCCGTTTGAGACCCATACGAGCGGGACGTCGACCACCAACTCAACAGCTGGTCAAGCGCCAGATGGACGCCGCAGACATCACGCCTCCAATATTAGTGCATTTAAAGTGAGAAAAGCCGTCAGAACACTTGCGCGGATTTGCGATGTCCCGTATCATAGACAGCCGTTGACGCCTCAGTTGCGCCATCACATGGCCGCCAGCGTAGCTCAGTTGGTAGAGCACCGCTCTCGTAAAGCGGGGGTCACCGGTTCGAGCCCGGTCGCTGGCTCCATTGCACAAGATAGCCGCCTTCGGGCGGCTTTTTTGTTGCCGATTTCGGGCGCGCATCCGCCAATCCAAGCACAACGCCGCCGGAAACTCCCCTACTCAACAAAAGCCCCGCCAACCGCAATCCCCAAAGGAACCGCGTTCAGCGGGGCCCAAGCGAGCTCCCCCAAGGGATAACGCTCGCAACACGAACAGCTCAGCCGAGCAGCGCGCTACTCCTCCCAGTAAGCATCTGCAAGCAGCTTAAAGCAAATCTTCTTGACCGGCTGCGCGCCATCGCCCGGGAACTCGAGCGTGGGCATGTGAGGCTCGCCGGCAACAAACAGCGCAAACTTGTCGTCAGCAAGATCGCCGGCGATCGAGGCGTCGGAATCGACCAGATCGTAGTCGTCCTTCTCGTCAAACTCCTGAACCAGCGTCAGGCTGCCCGTGGCAACCTTAAAGGCCTCGCGACCCTCGACGTCGATCTGCAGGTCGTGATAGCGCTGATGCGTCTCATAGTGAGCCTCGGCTTCGGGACGCGTCGTGGGAGCCATGACGTTCGCAAAGACCTTGTCGCCCAGAATCGGATGGCTGCCGACCTCGAGCTTCGCCGGATCGTTCTCCTCGAGCCAATCGATCAGCACGTCGAGGCCCTTGAGCATTCCGCGGTACTCCTCGATATCGCCCAATGCACCGTAAATCATCTAAATCCCCTCTCGGATCGTTTCTTTGGCGGCTACTCAGCAAACGCATTACCGACGCTGTTGCCACCCACATGCGTCTCGACCAGGGTAAGGTCGGGATTGAACACGACAGTGTCGGCGTCGCGCCCCGGCATAATGCTACTGCACTTGTCGTCGACATGAGCTAGCAACCGATGCCGGGGCCGCAGCACAAGCTCCTACAGCTCGGTCACGACAACGCCGTTGTAAACCTCGTCCCAACGATCCATAACCAAGTGGCCAGTCATGGGATCCATGGCATTGAGCTTGCCGCAGGTGTTGGCGGTACGCAGCACCGTCTCGTCGTCGGCGCCGGCAGCAATCGCATGTGCGAAGCCAGCAATGGTCGAATCGCCAGAACCCGTAGCGTTAACGGCGGGGATATCGGGGGTCTTGGCGCGGAACGCACGGCCATTGTGGAAGCCAACTGAGCCGGCAGCGCCCATGGATACGACGACCCAGGGGATATCGGAGAAGCGGGCGTCAGAGGCGAGCGCGGAACGGAGCTCGTCCACATCGTCGGTGGTAAAGCTCGTGCCCAGAAGGCCGTTAATTTCGGTCAGGTTAGGCTTAACCAGCTCAGGCTTGACCTCGGACTTGAGCGCAGCCTCGAGCGAGGCGCCCGAGGTATCGAGCAGCACCTTGGCGCCGGCGTTCTCTGCAATGCCCGTGATCTTGGCGTAGTAGTCCGCCTCGACGCCGCGGGGCAGCGAACCCGAGATGGTAACGACATCGGCCTTGCTCGCAAGCTCGGCGAACTTGGCGGTAAAGGCATCGAGTTCCTCGGGGGCAATCGTCGGGCCGCTCTCGAGCAACTCGGTCTGGTTGCCAGCATGAAGGATATTGAGACAGATGCGAGTCTCGCCCTTGATGGGCACAAAATCATTCTTAATGCCGTTGGCATCCATGAGCTCGGCCATATAGGCGCCCATATGACCACCAAGCAGGCCGGTTGCCACGACATCGTCGCCCAGCTGGCCCAGGACGCGGGCCACGTTGAGGCCCTTACCGCCGGCGGTCTTTTCGGGCGTCACGCGGTTGACGTCGTCGATAATGAGCTCATCGAGCTGATAGCGCGTATCGACGGACGGGTTCATCGTAACGGTGAGGATCATTTCTAGCTCCTTATCTCGCAGGCTCCTTATGCCTTGCAAAACGAATTGGCTACATGCGACTACAGAATCTCGATTGTGAACGAGCGCACGATGGTTTCTTTGGGCTTGGCGATAAGGCAGCCGCGCTTGTGCTCAAGCACGTCATCCTCATCGGAACAGGTCGAGAGGCCGCCCCAGGGTTCAACTGCCACAAAATCACCCTCGGGCTTGCTCCACACAATGAGGTATGGGAAGCCCTCAAAGCTCAGGCGAACGCCCTTGTCCTCGCCCTTTTTGGAAAGCGTGACCTGACGGCTCTCGAGCACGTCAAAGATGGTCTCCGCAAAATCGAAGAGCTCATGCGACAGGGGCAGCGTCTTTCCCACCATGGGGTTCTTGGAGCGCCCGTCCACATCAATCAAGCCAGTCGAAGGAACGGCGGTGCAGAGCTCCGCAGCTTCGTCCTTCTCAAAGCGCAGCTCGTAGTCCGTATAGGACTCGCCCTCGTCGAGCGGACACCTAAAGCCGGGGTGTCCACCGATAAAGAAAGGCATGTCCTCGGTGCCCTCGTTGGTAACCTCATAGGAGACACGCACGGCGGCGTCCTCGAGCGTATAGCGGGCGACAAGTTTAAACGGATACGGATAATCGCTCAGCAGCGCGGCGTTATCCTCGGATGCCAGGCACATAGCCAGCTCGTTTGCGCTTTGGCTCAACAGCTTCCACTCCTGCTTGCGCGCAAAGCCGTGGCGGGCGAGCTTCACATGATGTCCGGCAAACGTCATGGCGCTGTTATCGCGCAAACCTCCGCAAATCGGGAAGCAAATCGGTGCCTGGCCGGACCACACGGCGGGATCGCCCTGCCACAAGTACTCGCGACCTCCAGCCTCAATCGAGGTAAACGAGCCGCCGGCCGTGGAGACCTTGATAGAAATCGAATCGTTGGAGAGAGCGTATTCCATTGTCCATCCTTTCGAACAACTGCTTTTTGCTCGCAAGAACCCGTCTCGGCCCTGACCAAAGGACAAACCCGCACGTTCATCGATGCGTCCGGTTTCCCAGGCATGCAACGGGGTACCATACAGACATTGATGCAATTACAGCTGAAAGGCCTTCTTATGCGAACCATCATCCTTTATGCCTCACGCCACCACGGCAATACGAAAAAGCTCGTGGACGCCATCGTTGAGGCACACCCCGAAATCGATACCCTCGACGTGAAGTCACTCGGTAAAAACGAGTACCCCGACCTGCACGAATACCATCTGATCGGTGTCGCCACGGGCATCTATTACTCCGAGATCGACAAAGATATGGCGCGCGTGCTCACGAACGTGCTGCAGCCGCAGGACAAGGTGTTTGGCCTTATGACCTACGGTGGCAAAAACAAGTGGTACGGCAAGGATATCGATGGCATCTGCCGCATGAGGCAGGCCATCTTTATGGGTGTCTACGGCTGCCCCGGATTTGACACGTGGGGTCCGTTCAAGATTACCGGCGGCGTCCAGAAGGGACACCCGACCGCTGAGGAAATTAAGGGCGCCGTCGACTTCTTCGACAAGATCGAAGACGAGTATGGCGACATCATCGTCGAAGAGTACGCCAAGCGCGAGAAGCGTCTAGCATACGAAAAGGAGCATCCCGCGGGGGGTCTTGTGGCCGGCGTCAAGCGCACGGCAAAGAAGATCGCTAACAAGCTGTAACTGTTAAGGTGCTTTTGAGCGTTTAACCCATACGGCGGGTCCGAGCAGATTCGGGCCCGCCGTCTTTTTCTATCGTTACTCGGTAAAGGCGTTGCCGACGCTCTGGCCGCCAACATACGTCTCGACGAGGGTGAGCTCATGGTCGAACACGACAAAGTCGGCGTCGCGACCCGGCATGATGCTGCCGCACTTATCCTCGATGTGCGCGGAGCGTGCCGGCACCTCAGTTGCCATGCGAATGGCGATATCGGCGCTGGCGATGCCCCAGTCGACGATGTTCTTGACGCCCTGGGCAAGCGTGAGCACCGAGCCGGCAATGCTCTTGCCGTCGGCGAGCCAGCACAGGTTGTCCTTCATGATGACGTCCATGCCGCCACTGGTGTAGCTGCCCTCGGGCATGCCGCCGCAACCCAGGCAGTCGGTGATGAGTACCGTGTGCTGCCAGCCCTTTGCCTGCAGCAGCGCCTTGATGGCGGCAGGGTTTACGTGCTTGCCGTCACAGATGATCTCGGCGTAGGTCTCGGGCGTAGACATGGCAGCACCCACGACACCGGGCTCACGGTGATGCAGACCGCGCTGGCCGTTATAGGTATGCGTAAAGCAGCTGGCACCGGCATTGATAGCGGCGATGCACTCATCGTAGGTGGCGTCGGAGTGACCGATGCTGGTCACCACACCCTTGGCGTTCAGAGCAGCCGCATAAGCAGCGGCACCGTCGCGCTCGGCCGCCATGGCGCTCTTAACGATACGACCGCCCGCAGCCTCCTGCCACTGATCGAAGACCTCCTCGGAGGGATCGATAAGATATGCGGGGTTCTGCGCGCCCACGTGCTTCATGGTAAAGAAGGGGCCCTCCAGGTAGATGCCCTGAATGCGAGCACCGCAGAAGTCGGGGCCGCGACCCTCGTCAGCCTGGGCAATGGCGGCGCAGGCATCCTTGATCTGCTCGACGCCATCGGTGAACGTCGTGGGCAGCCAGCTGGTGGTACCGCGACGGGCGAGCTCGGTCGAGCTGATATCGATGCCCTCGGGATCGTTATCGGTAGTCGAGTGGTTATAGAAGCCATGGATGTGAGTATCGACCATACCCGGTGCGATCCACGATCCCGTGTAGTCCTTAATCTCGCAAGAGGGCTCGTCGGCCTGCCAGGCGCCAAAAACGCCATCCTCGACCATAAGATAGCCGCCCAGTTGCGGGCCCGCCGGCAAGAAGAACTTGTCAGCCTTAATTGCGTACGTGCTCATATGCACTCCTCGCTTCTAAAGCAGTTGACTGTGGTAATGCTTATACCCAGCTCACGTAAAACAAAAAGCGCCCGCCCGCCGTTATGAGCGGACGGGCGCCCTTACAGGGGGACGCGATTAAGCGGTGAAGGGGTGAATCGTCACGCCCTTAACCACGCGGTTGACCGTGCCGGTGGGGCTCGGCGTATCGGGCGTGTTGCCCACGCGGACGGAGTTGAGCAAGCTGATAGCCTGGGCAAACATCACGAACGGCAGAGCAAGGTAACCCTCGGGAAGTGCCTCGTAGCCCTTAAAGGTGAAGGACTCACCCTCATAGACGGTGACACCTTCCTGCTGAACGGCGATGGTGTGCTGAGCGATCTCGTCGCCACCGATCTCGTTGAGGATGTCGATGTCGTACTGACGGGTGTAGGCGTCGTTGTTGACGAACACGAAGACGAGCGTCTTATCGTCGACGAAGGACTTAGGTCCGTGACGATAGCCCATGGAGGTGTCGTAGGAAGTAGCGACCAGACCGTGAGCGAGCTCGAGGATCTTGAGCTGGCTCTCCTGAGCAAGGCCACCGAAGGAGCCAGAACCCAAGTAGGTCACGCGGTTGAAATCGCCAGCCAGGTAATCGGCGATCTCAGGCTCACGGGAGATGACCTCCTCGCCCATCTTGGCAATCGTCTCGACCCACTCGGCCTTCTGCTCGTCAGAGGCAGTGTCGAAAATAAGGGTGGAGAGCAGGGTCATGCAGGAATAAGAACCGGTCATGGCGAAGCCCTTGTCGTTGGCGCGCGGAATGAGCAGCGTCAGCGCATTGGGATCATCGGCAGACTCGACGGCAAGCTTGCCCTCGGGAGCGCAGGTGATGTTGAGGAACTTGACGTTGTGGACGAGCTCCTTGGCAACGGCAACGGCGGCAAGGCTCTCGGGGCTGTTGCCAGAGCGGGCAAAGGAAACCACGAGCGTGGGATCCTCGGCGCGCAGGAAGTCGCGCGGGGCGCTCACGATGTCGGTCGTGGCGATGGGCTTAAAGTCGTAGAGATCAGTGTTACCAGCGTGACGCAGGTACGGGGCGCAGGTATCGCCAACGTAGTCGGACGTACCGGCACCGGTGAAGACAACGGACAGACGACCCTCGCCCATAGCGCGAGCCTCGGCCAGGAAGGCCTCGATGGCCTCCTTGTTCTCGCGATAGATATTGAGCGTATCGCGCCAAAGCTCGGGCTGCTGAGCAATCTCGGCCGTGGTGATCTGGGCGCCGAGCTCGGTGAGCTCCTCGACACTCTTCTCGAACATTTCTAATACCTCTCTCTAGAAGTAATCCTCTGACGTGCAATTATACACTTCGGTTGGTTATCTGGTAGTAACCAGTTAAATGCAAAGAATCACCATATGGAAACGATGCAAACACTAGTTGCTGCGCTGGTGGTAAACCTTGTATTTAAACTGATCGGCACGAGCAACCGAGAGTGTATACTCCACAACCTCGTTTGACTCGTTATACGTAGTCCTGACCAAGTCGAGCACAGGCGAGCCCTCGACAATTCCCAAAAGGTGAGCATCGGTGGGACGGGCTATGCTCGCATAGAACTCCTCTTCGGCCACGCGTATCTTTTGCTGAAAGTCTTGCTCAATCACATCGTAAAGCGGCTTACGCTCTAGCAGTGGTCGCTTTAGGGATAGAAATTGACGAACCGGTAGATAGCTGCGTTCGACCATCATGGGCATGTTGTCGGCAGAACGAAGACGCTTGAGCTTAAAAATGCGATCACCGATACGCAATCCCATATGCTCAGCCAGATTCTTATCGGCCTCCATCTCGCAAAAATCGAGAATCGTGGTCTCGGGGTCGCGACCCATCGCGCGCATCTGCTCGGTAAAGCTGTAGGACTGCATAAGATTGGTTGCCTTTGCCGAACGGTCGGTCACAAAGGTACCGCGACCGTGCTGCCGAACCACCAGTCCTAAACGCTCCAGTTCCTGCAGAGCCAGGCGTACCGTAGTGCGCGAGAGACCATAGCGCTCCGAAAGTTCGCGCTCGGAAGGAATCATGTCACCGGCGCGATATTCATGGTCAATCTTTTCGGTCAGAATATCGACCAGCTGATCGTACAGCGGTTGCTTACGCGCTCCGATCGCCATCCTATCCTCCCTTTTGCTCGAATTCGGCTAACTACCTAGGGTGTTATGCATTATCTGTCTGCCACACCCGAATCATTAAGAAAACAAAAGCCGCGCGCTCTTTCGAGCACGCGGCTTTTAACATACACATGGCTTAAGGGGTCGGGGTGTGAGCCGCGTAGGGACACACCCCTCAAGCTAGAGCCTTACCAGATGCTCGGCCAGAGACCAAGCGGGCCAGCGCCCAGGATGCCAAGGACGAAGAGCAGGAGAATGCCCTTGGTCGGGGTCCAGCTGTGCTTAGCGAACATGTAGTAAAGCAGCAGCGTAAGCATAAGCGGGACGAGCTTCGGGACGATGGTGTTGAGGGTGTCGGCAACAGAGAAGTTGACCGGATCCTCGGTAACGGTGCCGTAGGTAACAGACTCCATGCCGTTGCCCAGATCGGTGACGCCGCACTCGACAGCGTTGCCGTCGGCATCGGAAGCGGTAAGGGCGTTGCCGTCCTCATCGGTCATGGCGATGGTACCGGCCTCAGCGGTCTCGGTATCGATGCCCTCCATACCGGTGAAGTTCTCGGCCTCCTTCTCGGAGACGATCACGGTAGTAGCGGAGAGGCCACGAGTGGTGCCGTTGGGGATCTGGAGGTTGATCTGGGTGCCACCCATGGTGACGACCAGGCAACCGACGACGAAGACGCCCATGATGGAAGCGGCACGCGTGAAGGCCTGCATGTTGGCGGTCAGAGCGTCAATAGCGCTGGTGCCAAGCTTGTAGGACCAGTTCATGAGCCAGAAACGCAGAGCGAACTGGACGACGTTGAAGATCACCAGGAAGATGATCGGTGCAGCAGCGTTGCCGTTGATGGCCATGTTGGAGGTGATGCCGGCCGTGATAGGCACGAGCGTCAGCCAGAACAGAGCGTCACCGATACCACCGAGCGGGCCCATTGCGGCGACGCGGACGGCGCGGATCGTGGGGATGTCAACCTTGTTCTGCTCGAGCGAAAGCACGATGCCCATAACAAAGGTGACAAGGAACGGGTGGGTGTTGAAGAACTCCAGGTTGTGGCTCATGGAAGCCGCGAGGTCGTTCTTGTTGGTGTGGATCTTCTCCAGACCGGGGATGATGGAGTAGAGCCAGCCAGCGGCCTGCATACGCTCGTAGTTGAACGAGGCCTGCAGGAAGCAGGAGCGCCAAGCCATCTTGTTGAGGGTCTTCTGGTCGAGCTGCGGAGCAGGAGTGAGATCCTCGTAGTGCTCCGGGATTACATACTCATTAGATGCCATCTTCGAAGTCACCTCCGTCAGAAACAGCTGCACCCTTCAGCTCGGTCTGCTGCTGGAAGTCCCAGAAAGCGATGCCGAAGCCGATGAGAGCGAGGATGAGCAGAGCAGGGGTTGCCAGAGAATCGTTGGCAACGGTGATGAGCGCGAGGCCAAAGCCCATGAGGAAGAAGCCCCACATATCGCGGTTCATCATAACCTTGAGCAGGACGGCGAAGCCGACGAAGCGCATCATGCCGCCTGCAGCGGACAGACCGGTCTGCAGCCAAGTCGGGATGGCGGAAGCGATGGTCTGACCAATGGTAGCGCCAGCGATGAAGAACAGGGTGACGACGACAGCGAAGATCAGGCCGAGCAGAGCCATGGCGAAGTAGTTCAGGCGCTCGATGCCCTTGGTGTCCGCGTTATGAGCCATGTTATCGGCCGTGGACATAAGCGGGGACATAAGCGTGAAGACCAGGGTAACGCCGAGCTGACCAAGCAGGGCGAACGGAATGGCAAGGCCGACTGCCGCGTTGGGCTCGAGACCCGTAGCGATAGCGAGAATGGCTGCCATGATGCCGCCAATGACGGCGTTAGGCGGCTGAGCGCCTCCGATCGGCATGTTGCCGATCGTCATGAGCTGATAAGTACCACCCACGAGAAGACCGGTGTTGAGGTCGCCAAGGATAAGACCGATGACGGCGCCGGTGACGATGGGCTGATAGAGAGACTCGAGGAAGTCAAACTGGTCGATTGCCGCGATGAACGTGACGACGAAGACCAGAGCGATCTGGATGATCGAGTATTCCATCTTGCTCCTCCTTTCAAAATGAATGTACGCACTTTGGATTTCACGTACAGAATGTCAGGGTTTCATTCCTGACAACGTGGATCATGAGGATTACGAGAAGAGCTTGCTCGTGTCCTCAACAGGCGTGCTCGGAACGCGCCTGATCTCCAACTCCACCCCCAATTCCTGCAGCTCTTTAAACGCAGCGACATCCTCGTCGTTAACTGCGACGGAGGTGGCGACTTGGCGCTTTCCTTCCGACATGTGCATGTTGCCGATGTTTACCTTCTTTATAGGCACACCGCCCTTGACGAGCGTAAGCACGTCTTCCGGTGTTTCGGCCACGATGAAGATCTTCTGGCGCGGGCTCGCCTTGCCAATGACGTCGATGGTCTTCTGCAGAGAGAAGAAACGCGTAGCGACGCCGGCGGGAGCGGCCATCTTCATGAGGTTCTGGCGCATGGTGTTAGTCGCCACGTCGTCGTTGGCGACGAGGATGAGGTTGGAGCCCAGGGTGGAGTTCCACTGGGTGGCAACCTGACCATGAACCAGTCGGTTATCGATGCGGGTAAGAAGAATGTTGGGTTCTGCCATGTTGATCAGCTTCCTTTCGTTATTTGCTGACGACAGTTACTTGATCTCCTGAATCGCGTAACGCGAAACATCTACGACGGCTCCGGATCGGACTTTGATCTGGACCTTCTCGCCTTCGATGCCTTTGACGGTTCCGTAGATACCGCCGGCGAAAAGAACCTCCTGACCCGGCTTGAGCTCGGTGTGCAGCTCCTTGAAGTACTTTTGCTTCTTCTTCATGTTGATTTGCGACCAGATGGTGTAAATCAAGCCCATGATGGCGAGCAGGCCTAAAAGGGCGACCGAGGAGCTCAGGACGTTGGCTCCGAAATCGGCCATTAGATGCCGTCCTCGTCGCCGAAGATATCCTCTTCCTCGGAGTCGGCAACGGATGCGACCGTCTGGGCGGTGATGCCCGTCTGGCCAACGGTCACGGCCTGCTCGCCAAGCTCGGCGAGCGTGGCGTTGCCGCGGAGGAACAGAAGCTCAATAACCATGGGAAGGTTAGTGCCGGTCAGAACCTCGACATTGTCGACATCCTGGGCAATCATCATCGACTGGTTGAACGGGGTGCCGCCAAGCAGGTCGGTAAAGACGAGCACGCCATCGCACTCCTCGCGCATGGCGGTAATAGCGGCGCGGAGATCCTCACCGTAGGAAGCAGCCTGGTCGCCCTCAAAAGGAACGACGGTAAAAGCAGGCTGGTCGCCGGCAACCATAGCGATAGCGCTTGCAAGGCCGGGTGCGAACTGTCCATGACCGGTAAGAATAAAGCCAACCATTCAAATTTCCCTTCCGAAGGTGTGTACAATCTGAGTCCGATGATTTTCGGAAGCCAGCGGGCGCTCGCCCTTAAAGCTTCTTAGAAAGCGTTCTTTGAAGACCAGTGGTTTCTAAACTGGTAGTAACCACGTGACGTGTTGTTGTCACTATATCACCCCAGAAGAGGTCGCTTTCGTTGATTCATACGGTAAAACGTTTTTGCACCGCTCACGGTGATAAATCGACCGTTTACCGCTCGTTAACACTTCTACCTGCGGTTTTGAAACCGTTTCGAAACGCTTTGGCAAAAGATCGGAACTTTTTTTGTGTCTAAACAACGCAGGGCGGCAAAAAATAGCGTGTTGAAAAATTGCAGGTCATTGTGAAGATATGTGAATTGGTCTTTTTGACTTAATACCAGTTAGAACCAGTTTTGAGATTATCGGTGAACGGTAGTTTTCGACCGTTCACCGGTTACTTGCAATCGTTTGCAGTTGTTTTCCCAGATGAATTAGGGAAACACAATGGAGCGCTTGTGCGATCACGGGAAGTTTTGACATTTGTCCTCATCCCCCGCGCGCCGAACTCCGACACTCAAAACGAGCTAATAGTTCATGCTAATCGTTTTCAATCATTACTTAGTCAGTATCCGTAATTATTTATCGTTTGTCATTAATTATAATATAAGATACAAGTATCATCCAAGAGATTGGTTGGAGGGGCTATGATCCGCCGGAACGCATCCACATCGAATGAAGCCATCGGTCGCGAACAGACAATAGCCGAGCTGAGGAGGCTCACCCGCATCTGCAAATGGGCCACAATCTGCGCCACTGCGGCACTCGCTCTGGGACTCTTCGCAGTCATTGCAATCGACCTTCTACTCATATTGCCCAGTCTCTCCCAAGGATTCTGTCTCCAATCCGTAGAACTTCAAGCCGGCGAAGGACCGTGCCTCGCTCTCGTCGGTGCCAATGCACAGACCCCACTTATGCTCATCGCGCACGACGGTCACACCGCCATGGGGAGCGTCATGATGACATTCCTCGCGCTCGCTATCGCACTGAGCGCATACAAGCTTTTCTCCATCATTGAAAAGGCGGGCAGACCCTTTGACCTTGAATGCAGCCGTATGCTACATCGAGTTGGGCTTTTGTTCCTTATCGGCGGCGCTGCCGTGAGACTCCTTGGTGCCATAGTCACGGGATTGATGCTTTCGGGATTTGGCGGCAGCTTTACAGATGCCTTCGGCGGCCAGCTGTTCGAGCCCTCTATGCTCTTTGCAGGCCTGATTATTATCCTGATTGCCGGCATCTTCCGCTACGGGTGTATCCTGCAAAAACAAGATGACGAGTTGCTCTAGGGGGAATCCATGATCATTCTGCGGCTCGACCGCATGCTCGCCGAACGCAAGATCTCATCCAAAGAACTTGCGGAACGCGTGGGCATCTCCCAAGTCAATATGTCGCGCATAAAGACTGGCAAGGTTTCTGCCGTGCGTTTTTCAACTCTTGACGCGATATGCCGGGCACTCGATTGCCAACCGGGCGATGTACTGGAATATATATCCGACGATGAAGCCGATAGCCTTTTGGACTTAAAGATGAATAGCCATAATTAAGCCACCAATCACGCCTCAACGCAAAAAGTCCGCCAGAACGACTTCCGTACTGGCGGACTTTCTGCTGTCTATCGGCTAGATGCTCGATGAGCCGTGCGACTCTTTACGCAAACAGGCCGTAGATGCTGATGTTGGCCTTGGCGTAGAGGCCGTTAGCATACTCGGTCCACTTGGAGCTGGCGCTCGAAGCCTGCGAGGAATACTGCTGATAAGCAGTGTAGTAGGCGGTCATGGCCTGCTTATAGGTAGCGCTATCGGCCGTAAAGGCATCGTCGGCAAATGCCTTAGCATAGGTACCGTCGGCGTCCTTCCAAGTGCCCTTTGAGCTATCCCACTCGTCGCCGGCAAGGTTGATGATATAGTCGGCGTAATCCTTGCTCGCGGTGTCCTCATTGCCGTCAGAAGGCTCGGTCGGAGCGGTCGGCATGCTTGCGGAGCTATCGCCCACCTTCTTCTTGTAGAGCTTCTGCAGCGTCGCGGACTGGCGGACGATCTGCTTGGCCTGGTCCTTGGACACGCCATACTGCGTGGCCATGGTCTTGTAGTCAGAAGTGCCGATGGAATCCTCGGCGTACTTCTTCATCTCCTTGGAAGAGACGGTAATGCCCTCGTCCTCGGCGGCATCGAGCAGGATCTTGTTGCGCACGTAGGACAGGATGACGTCGGCAGAAGGAGCGGTGTAGTTGCCATCACTATCCTTGACGGTATCGAGGCTGTACTGGCTCTCGATGGCCTCGCGCGCGGTGATATCACTCTTCTTGCCGTTGTAGTTATAGCTTGCCACGGTCGAATCGAGCTGGTCCTCGGTCAGGGTCGCCGAGCCGACACCCTTGCCGCCAAAGCCGCCATTGCCGATAAAGAAGCCGACCACCGCAGCGATCACGACTGCAACCACAAAGGCGGCAATCATCGTCTTCTTGTGCTTGGATACGCGATCGTCTTCATCGGAACCCAGGATATCGTCGTCCTCATCCTGGGCCTCGGGCATCAGATTCTCGTCAGCGGCATCCGCGGCAATCTGAGCCTCCAGACGGGCGTCCTCCTCCTCGGCCGTCGTACCGGCAGCAATGTGCTCGGCAGACGTACCGGCGACCAGGTCGATCTTCTCGTCCTCGTCACCGTCGGGGCCTTCGCCGCGCTCGATGATCTGGATGCCGTCGATCTCGTCCTTCTCGTCCTTCTTTTGAATCAGACCCATATCGGTTACTCCTTGTTAGGAAACATAGTCCTCAATAGAATACGCCCGACAGAGCGCCGGGCGTATTGATTCTTAGGTTATACGCAAACACTTAAGTACTATTTAGGCGTTTGCAGCGTGCCTACCTTAGGCCAGGTGCGCGATAACGGCATCGGCAAAGGCCTGCGTGCCCACGGCGCCCTCGACGGAACCGGTCTGGGCACGGCGCACGTCACCGGTAACCTGCTCGCCCTCGTCGAGCGTGGCAGATACGGCGGCGCGAATGCGATTGGCAGCGTCGTTCTCGCCCAGGTGATCGAGCATCATCGCAGCAGAAAGGATCTCGGCCGTGGGGTTGGCGATATCCTGGCCAGCAATATCGGGCGCTGAGCCGTGCGTTGCCTCGAAGATGGCGCAATCGGCACCGATGTTGGAGCCGGGGGCCATCCCTAAGCCACCCACCAGGCCGGCGCACAGGTCGCTCACGATGTCGCCGTACAGGTTGGGCAGCACCAAGACATCAAAGTCGTTGGGGTTTTGGACCAGGCCCATGCAGGTGGCGTCGATGATCTTGTCGTTGAACTCGATATCGGGATAGTTGGCGGCCACCTCGCGCGCAACGCGCAGGAACAGGCCGTCGGTCGCCTTCATGATGTTTGCCTTGTGTACGGCCGTCACCTTTTTGCGGCCGCAGCGGCGGGCGTACTCAAAGGCGTACTGCACAATGCGGCGGCTCTTGGCGATGGAGATGGGCTTGATTGAGATGGCGGAATCGGCGGCGAAGGTCTTCTGACCCGAGCGCTCGACAAGCTGCGAGAGCTCCTCGACCTCGGCAGCGCCCTCATCGAACTCGATGCCGGCATAAAGGTCCTCGGTGTTCTCACGCACGATGACCAGGTCGACGTCGCGGAAGCGCGAGCCGTCGCCCGGCTGCGACAGGCAGGGGCGCACGCAGGCGTACAGGTCAAAGTGCTTGCGCAGGGCGACGTTAACGCTGCGGAAACCCGTGCCGACCGGCGTGGTGATGGGACCCTTGATGGCAACCTTGGTCTCGGCGACCGCATCGAGCACGTGCTGGGGCAGCGGCGTGCCAAACTCGTCCATGACGCCGGCACCGGCCTCCTGGACATTCCAATTGATCTGGACACCGGTGGCCTCGACCACGCGGCGCATGGCCTGCGTAATCTCGGGACCGATACCGTCACCGGGAATCAGGACTACATCGTGCGCCATAATCTGTTACTCCTCGTCTTCGGCGGCGTCAGATTTTTTAACGCTAGCACGCTTCTTCTTTTTGGAGAGATCAAGGTCAAAGCGTTTAACAAGCATTTCGCAAATCTCGCTCGAACGGGCCTTGAGATAGCTGCCCTTGCCGTTCTCGGCATCGAACTTAAGGCGCAGCGCAAGCTTCTCGGCGACCTCGGCGTCGATCTCGCCCTGGCCAAACTCGTACAGGCAACCGAGCATGTCGCGATACTCGAGGTCGCCGTGGTAGCACTGAATGGCCTCGTCCAGGATGGGCCAAGCCTCGCGCGAACGCTCGACGCTCGTGGCGCCCCACACGCACAGCAGGCGGAAGGCGGCATAGCGCAGCGTGGAGGAAATCTCGTCGAACAGTGCGGTCTCGGCGCCCTCAAAGGCATCGCCCAGCTGCTCGGGACAGGTGGTGGCAAGCGCCGTCAGGGCATCGAGGGCCTCCCAGCGGGTCTGAGCCTCGGGGCGGTCGAGCGCCTCGATCAGCGCGGGGACGCAGGGCACGACGCGCTGCGGATCGCGCTCGGCGAGCAGGTGCAGCACGCGGGCGGCAAACTGGCGGATGCGGCGCGTGGGGCAGCCGAGCTCCTGGACCAGACGGTCGACGGCATTCTCGTTCTCCTCTGCCAGCTGCAGCTGTGCCAGCTCCTCGTCGGTGAGCTGTTCGTCTTTGTTTTCTGCCATAGTTACCTCTTTTTACTATTTCTTAGCGTGCTTGCCAGCACCCTTGCTGTCATCGGTGACCGAGATGAGCTGTCGGTCGGCAGCGCCATTACGACGCGCACGGCGGCGTTCCTCGGCATCGCCCGCGTCGGCGGCGGCGCGGTGTGCCTTGTTGACGTTAAAGACCTCGTCGTGCTTGCGCCACGGACCGACGGACTCGCCAAAGCTCATCTTAAGGCCGGCGATAAAGCCGCCGAGCCAGCCGATCGGCGCAAACTGCACCAGCGGGAACAGCGAGAACACCCAGGTCAGCAGGACGACTGCCGCCGCTCCCGCAAAGTTGGCAATCCAGTAGTCGCGCTTGGTGATCACGCGCTTTTCGCACGCCCACTGGCCGCACAAAAAGCCGATGTAGATCGCGAAGAGAAAGAGCGCCAGCGCAAGCACCACGAACGTCCAGCTCATGGGCGCTACTCCCCGTGATGGTGGCCGCAGCAGCACTCGTGGCCGTCGTCATGACCGTGACCGCCGCAGCACTCGTGGTCCTCGCCATGGTGGTGTACAAAACCGCAATCGTGGTCGTCGCCATGCTCGCCGCAACCGCAGCCTTCCTCGTGAGCACCGTGCTCCTCGGGACGATACTGCGACCAGTCCAGACCGGCGGCGATGGCATCGGCCTCCTCCTTATAGAGGACCGTGACGGCCTGGGTGCCCAGCTTGGCGCCACCGATGGCATCGAGCATGTCGTAAAGCGTAAAGGCCACGTCGGCGCCGGGCAGCGCAAGCTCGCGGTCGTCGGCATAGGCGAGCGCCAAGCGCAGGTCCTTAATGAAGTGCTCGACCATAAAGCCGGGCTTGTAGTCGCCGTCGAGCGCCTTGGGCGCCAGGCTCTCCATGGCGCCGGACTTACCGGTGCCGCCCAGAATCATCTGACGGGTCTTCTCAAGATCAAGGCCGCTCAGCTCGGCAAACGCCAGCGCGTCTGCCATGCCGACCATGCAGGCGCCCAGCGACACCTGGTTGGCAAGCTTGGCAGCCTGGCCCTTGCCGGCGCCATCAAAGCAGCAGATGGTTGCCGCAAAGGTGGAAAGGATGTCGCGGACCGGCGCGATGTCGTTCTCGGTGGCGCCCACGATAGCCGTGAGCGTGCCGGCGATGGCACCCGACTCGCCGCCGGTGACGGGGCAGTCAAACGCCATGCGGCCGGAGACCTGGGCGGCCTCGGCAATGTCGCGCGCCAGCTCGGGCGAGCTCGTGGTGAGGTCGATCAGGACCGCACCGGGCTTAGTGCACGCGAGCAGACCGTCACCCGCCAGGTAGAGCTCCTCGACCTCGGAGGGATAACCCACCATGGTAAAGACGACGTCGGCGTTCGCCGCGGCATCTGCCGGCGTATCGGCCCAGACGGCACCGCGCTCAACGAGCGCTGCGGCCTTGGACTTGGTGCGGTTGTTGACCGTGACGGGATAGCCAGCGTCCAGAATGTGGCCGGCAATGGGGGCACCCATAATTCCGGTGCCGATAAATGCGACAGAGAGCTTGTTTGCCATGAAACCTTTCCTTTTGGGTTGGGTGTTATTACCAGGTTGAATACTCGGTGCCAGCGTTTGGGCTGTGAGTCGAGGGCGATTACGGACGCATCGCTTGCCTACTGCCCGCGCACGCGGCGAGCGATGCGGTCGGAAAGCGAGGCTTTCTCGGCGCGGTTCTTGCCCCAAAACGCAAGTGCCACCATGCCGGGCCCCACGTGTGAGCCGATGGTAGGACCGACGGAACTACGGATAATCGTGACGTCGGCGCAGCCCTCCTCCTTGCGAACGGCGGCCTCGAGCCAGTCACCATCCTTCTCGGCATCGGCAGTCATGATGGCGATGGGCATGGTGCGGTCGGGCACGTAGTTCTCGCGGAACGACTTGAGGATGGACTTGAGCGCCTTCTTGCGGCCGCGGTTGACGCCGATCAGCGACAGCGAGCCGGCCAGGTCGTAGGAGAGCTCGGGCTTGACGTCGAGCTTTGCCGTGAGCTGCGCCGCCGCGGGCGGAATGCGGCCGCCGGCAGCCAGCGCATCGAAGCTCTCGAGCGTAAAGTAACCGTGCACGTAGGTCTTGGCCTCGTTTGCCCAATCGACCAGCTGCTTGGCGGTCAGCCCCGCCGAACGCTGGCGCACGGCCTCAAGCGCCAGGAGCTCGCCGGTCGCGCAGGGCAGGGCGTTGTCGACCACGTAGAGCTCAAAGTTGGGATACTCGGCACGCACGGCATCTGCCGCCTGGCACGCAGAGTTGTAGCTCGACGACAGCGCCGAGGTAAAGCACAGGTAGACCGTGGGCGTGCCCTCTTTGGCGCACTCGGTAAAGAACTCGATATAGCGACCGAGCGACACAGCCGAGGTGGACACGCGGGCACCGGCGCGCATGCGGTCGTAGAACTCCTTAGGGCTCATGCTCGACCAGATGTCATCCGTGCGCTCTTCGCCATCGATAATGAAGGGGAAACCTAGGATATCGACATCAAGGTTCGCGGCGACCTCGGGACTAAAGTCGCAGCAGGTATCGACGACGATGCGGCAACGGTCCGAATGGCCGGTAGATGCAGCCTTGTCCATCAAAGCGACTCCTTACGTAAAAAAGGCGGCCACCCGCATGGGATGGCCGCCAACCGTTAACTCATGCAAGTTAACGTATTTTACTCGTCAAGTGTTTCGATGCGAGGCTTGATGATGCCATATCCACCATTCTTACGGTGATACACCACATTGATGAGGCCGGTCGTCGCGTTCTCGAACACGTAGAAGTCGTGACCCAGCAGATCGGTCTGCACCAGCGCCTGCTCCTCGGTCATCGGGGTGACGTCAATAACCTTCTCGCGGACGAGCAGATCGTCCTCCTCCTCGGGCAGCAGCAGGTCGGCCAGATCCTCGACGCGCTCGACCGGTGCGACATCCGCGGCGCTGGCACCACCCTGGCGGTTGTCCACGACCTTGGTCTTGAACTTGCGCAGCTGACGGGTGACCTTATCGGCGGAGAGGTCGATGGCGGCATACATATCTGCACCGTGCTCGGCAACGCGAATCACCGAACCGCGGGCACGAACCGTGACCTCGACGATTGCCGGGTTGGGGTTCGAGGGGTTCTTCTCATAACGAAGCACGACGTCGACTGTCATGGGCTCGATGTCGAAAACCTTGAGCGCCTCGCCGATTTTCTCATCCACATGCGCACGCAGAGCATCGGTTACCGTCGTCTTGCGTCCAGAAACCTTGATATCCATACGTGGCTCCAATCTGCCTCGGGGACTTACTGTACTGGCTATGTACCCATTGCCGTGCATTTAATCACGCGAATTCCCAAAGACCCGAATAACGACTGCTTGATACCGCATACCGAAGTCTCGCACTTTTCCGTGGCAAAGTGCGCTATAGGAAGGCGTCGACGGAGTTAATTTTTCTCCTGGAAATTAGCTTTGACCTGCTAGTTTTACCAAAATAGAAAAGCCAGGCTCCCCTATTTGGGAGACCCGGCCATGCGTGTTGAAACCGTGAAGAAGCGCCTTGTTCGGTGTATGGCAGACGCCACCCCTACCAATAACTAGCTATTGAGCTTGTTGATGTCATCGTCGGTGATGGCGCCCTCCTGGCTAGACGACGGACTGTCGCCGTTGTTATCAGAGGCGTCGCCATCGGAGGACTCGGTCTCGTTGGACGTGGAGTCGGATGCCTGCACATTGGCCCCCGGAACAGTCTTGGCGGTAAGGTCATAGGGCATTTGGCCATACCAGACGCAGTGGACCGCCTCGAGCGTGCCGTCGACCGTGATACCGTCGAGGGCATCACTCACGGCACGGCACAGCTCATCGTTAGAGCTAAGGCCTGCGACGCCAAGCGTGGAGGGCGCCTCGAGCGTGCCGACATAGGAGATCTGGCTCATCAGGCGCGCGAGGTAACCACCGGCCGTGGAATCACAGATCACGTAATCGACCTCGCCCGACTCGAGTGCCTCGAAGCACTCGTTGATGTTGGAGAAGGTCTTTTGGTTGGCCGTGATGCTCTGCTTGGCAAGCGCTTCCTGCGAGGCCGAGGAAGTCTGAACGCCCAAGGTAGCAGTGTTGAGCGTGTCGGTTGAGACACTCGGGGACTCTCCGTCGCTGGTCTTGCCGAACACGGCGGCAGCATCGTACAGACAGGTGCCAAGCGAGCTGATGTCGCCGCCCGTAGACCTAACGTCGCCAATGAAGATGTCGGCCTTTTTATCGCTGAGCGCGGAATCGGCCGAGGACGCATCGACAAAAGCAACCTTGAGACCCATGCGGCACGCGAGGGCACGAGCGGCATCGACCGCATAGCCCGTGAGGTTTCCGTCGGCATCCTGCATGGCTTGCGGGGCATCGGAAGTATCGAGGGCGACCGTCAGGGTTCCCGGCGTGACCAGGGCATCGTCCGATACCGTGGGGGTAACGGTCTCGCGCTCGATCTGGTCGATCGTGGGCGTCGTGAACGTGGACAGTGGATTGAACGCGCATCCGCTCAGGCCCAAAACGGCAATGACCGCCGCGGTCCCAGCACCCAACCGAGCCGCATGCATCAAGCTGCCCCTCACCATGTCCACTACCCTGCCTTCTGTGTCGTATACGATCCGTGCCCCGCACGGAATATCGGGTTGTTCCCACCAGCTGACCTGGTATTTGACCCCACACTTGCGCACCGGGGCGTTTGCTCGGGAGGCCGCAGCCACCTTCACGACTGGCCCGCTCGCCCGCGAGGCGGTATTGCCCCAAAGAAAGTAGAACGGACGGTGCGGCTTACATCTAGGACGCGCCATGATCGCGCCGCGCGCACGCGGCCGCTTACGTGGATCCCTTTGACCGCGTCTGTCTTGGACTAGGATGGGCATTTCGTCCGTCCGCAACCACAGCCTGGCAGGAACGTAGGGCATTATAGCTAAGTTCAAGCTATAGTTTAAGGTTAGGGACGTTATTCGCATCGCGAGTACAGATTTCGCAGGTCGGGACGGGCCGCACGCGCTATCTTCACTGCCACAAAACCACCCCTACCAAACGCGTGCGATAGCGAGGCCATCGACTGCTGCGGCACCGGCACGCTTGAGCTCCGCCGAGGCTGCTGCCATGGTCGCGCCCGTGGTAATGACATCATCGATGAGCAGCAGACGGCGGCCGCGCACATCCTCGACCGTCTCGTACATGCCCCGGGCATGCTCCCGGCGCTCATCGCGGCCGAGCTCTCGCTGGTCACCATGACCGTATTTGACCAGGGCGTCCAGCAACGGGACACCCGAAAGATCGCAAAACGAGCGCGCGATTGCTTCCATATGGTCGAATCCACGCCGCCGAAACGCCGCCGCAGTCGCGGGCACAAACACCACCGCGTCCGCACCGGACAGCACACTGCCGTAACGATCGGGGGCTGCCACCTGGGCATGCAAGGCAGTGTCGTAGAGCAACTCCGCCAGATACGGTGCCAGACGGCGCTCGCCCGCATCCTTGTACACCTTGATGATGCGCGGCAGCGGATGTGCATAGACGGCACACGCCAGGCAGCAATCGAGCGCCTCGGCCATTGCCGAAGACGCGCCCTCGACCGAGCACTCGGTGCACAGCAAATCCCCAAACGGGGCGCCGCATCGGATGCAGCTATGGCACGGGTCGATGAGTGCGAGCGATGCCAGACAATCCTGGCAGATCAGCGCACCGGAACGCTCGCAGCCGGCGCATCGCGTAGGCGACAACGCCTCGAGCGCCTCGTATGTCGCGTGCTCGGCAAGCGGTAGCAATTCGTCCGCAAACGGTAGGACACCTGCGCCCTGCAAGCGAGTCAATACGTTCAGATGTCTCTTCATGACACAACCCTCCCTACGCGAAGGCGAAGGGAGGGTTGTCGGTGTAGAGCCATGATACCCAGAGGCGCTGGGGTCAGGCGGGTCACATCCGCTTACGGACGTTATTCGCCGGCAGGCGGTTGCGGTGCGGACGAGGTGCGGGTCGAGCCTTCACCACCGTCCTGGCGCGGCTTGCGGGAGCGACGGCGACGGCGACGCTTTTGACCCTGGTCGGTCGAGCCCTCGCCACCGCTATTCTCACGCGGTTCGCGCTCGTCGCGAGCGGCACCGTGCGAAGCCTTGGCGGCAGCTCCTCCGCCATCGCCGGGGCGACGGCGCGTGACCTTGACTTCGCCATCCGAAACCTGATCGGCCACAGAAGGAACCGAGGGCTTCTGCTGCGTGCCCGAGGAATGGCGACGACGCGGACGTGACGCGCGCTCCTCCTCGCCACGCGGCTTGCCAGCCTTGTCGGCAGGCACGTCGGAACCCGAGCCACCCTTGGGAGCGGCACCAGCCTCGCGAGCGGCTGCGGCGCGGAAGGCGTCCTCGCGCTCCTCGCTCGACAGGTGACGGCGACGACGGCGCGTGGGGTTCATGCCACCGCCGCGGTTTTGCTGCTGGGGCTGCTGAGCCTCGCGTTCGCGGGAAGCGTTCTTGCCCGCGGCCTCGCCATTGACGACGGACGCCGCGCGCTTGCGGCGGCGACGGCCACCGGCTGCCTCCTCGGCCTCGGGTGCCTCGGCCTTGCCGCGGCCCTTTCCACGGCCACGGCCCTCGCCCTGGCCCTGAGCAGCGCGAGCATCGGATTCGGCATCGCGACGACGGCGCTTGGGCATCGATGTGCCGGCCAGACGATCGGCGCTCGACAGGCCATCGCCCACGTCGACGCCGTTCTCGCGATCGAGTTCCATGAGCGCCAGGCGCATCTCGGGCGACTCGATGCGCTCGAGCACGTCACGCGTCACGCAGTCGGGGCGGCAGTTGCAGCCCTGCTCGGCGGCCTTCTTTTTGCAGCCCTCCGAGCACGTCATATCGGCCAGGTTGACCTTAAAGACTTTGCCGTTCTCCAGGCGCAGCACCAGCTGCTCACGCGGCGTGTCATATTCTTGGATACGCGCCTTGCCGAGCGGCGTATCGATGAGCGTCTTCTTTTTGGGCGCGCGGCTCTTAAAGTCCTTGTACGCCTCGAACTCATAGCGCAGGCAGCACATCAGGCGGCCGCAAACGCCGCTGATCTTGGACGAGTTGAGCGGCAGGTCCTGCTCTTTTGCCATGCGAATCGAGACGGGCTCAAACTGTCCGCCAAAGCGCGTGCAGCAGAGCTCCTGTCCGCACTGGGCATAGCCGCCCACCAGGCGGGTCTCGTCGCGCACGCCAATCTGGCGCATGTCGACGCGAATGTGCAGCGTCGAGGACAGGTCCTTGACGAGCTGACGAAAATCGACGCGTTCCTCGGCCGCAAAGTAGAACACGGCCTTCTCGCCGCCAAACAGGTACTCGACGCCGACCGGCTTCATCTCGAGGTCGAGCTCTTTGACCAGACGGCGGAAATCGACCATCGCTTCGTCGCCCTGGATGGCCAGGTCGTCGGCAAGCTGCAGGTCGATGTCGCTCGCCACGCGCAGCACGGGCTTGAGCGGCTGGCCGATCTCATCTTGCGGCACCTCGAAGGGATCGGCCGTGACCAGGCCGATCTCGGTTCCGCGCTCGGTGGAGCAAATGGCATAATCGGCCTCGAGGATATCCAGATCCTGCGGGTCAAACCACAGGTCGCGCGAGGCGTAGGTAAACTTAACGGGTACGACTAACGGCATTTCAGTGCCTTCCTGATATCGAACAGCATGACCTCGATGGCCAGCTGGGGAGTAACGTTTCTGGCGATGTTGCGCTCAGCCGTGGCAACCGCCTCGAGCGCCTGGGTGGCACCCGCAACATTCGTCGCCGCGGCAAGCCGCCCGATCGTGTCGCGCACGTCCTCGTTCACAACGCCTGCCGCCTCATCCTGAAGCGTCAGCAGCACGTCGCGCATGAGCGTCCGCGCGCTCGCCAGCGCTTCCATGATACCCGAACGCTCGCGCGCGTTGAGTTCGCGCTTGTTGCGGTCCTCAAGCTGCTTCAATGCTCCACGCGACAGGTAGTCGGCGTTTTGCTCGAGCACCTTTTCCTGTGTGGACTTGACCTCGGCGAGCGGTGCCTTAACGGCGACGATGAGCGACTTGGCGCGGCTGAGCACATCAGCCTCGTCGGCAGCGATGAGCGAATCGATGGCGCGGACCATCTGGCGGCGAGCATCCTGGCGCTCGGCACTCTTAAGGAACTCGATGCCGCGTGTGGGGCTTCCCGCCACGGCGACCGCCATGCGACAGCGCGCGAGATCCTGGCCCGTCGCGCGACTCACGGCCTGCGCGGCATCGGTGGGCGACACCAGCCGAAACGGCACGCACTGACAGCGGCTCACGATGGTGGGCAACATCACGTCTGCCGAAGTGCCCAGCAAGATGAACATAACGCCCTCGGGCGGCTCCTCGAGTGTCTTGAGCAGCGCGTTGGCGGTGTTAGCGCGCAGTTGCTCGGCATGGTCGATGATGTAGACCTTGGCCTTGGCACGGATGGGCGCCAGCGGCACGTCATCGAGCAGCTCGCGGGTCTGGGCGATGAGGTAGCCTGTGGCGCTCTCGGGCGTGTAATAGTGCACGTCAGGATGCGTATGCCGAGCAACGCGTACGCAGCTGTCGCATGCTCCGCAGCCGTCCTGCTCGCACAGGAAGGCCTGGGCGAGCGCCCATGCGGCATCGAGCTTGCCGGCACCGGGAGCGCCCAAAAACAGGTAGGCGTGCGATGCGCGGCCGCTGGCGACGGCGTTGGTCAAAAAATCGCGAACGCGCTCTTGGGTGTCGAGCTTGGCCAGCAGGCTTGCCTGAGCGGGGGCCATGTTACTCGGCCTCCTTGGCAAGCGCGGCGGCGACAGCATCTTGCGGAATGTCGAGACCGTACGCGCGAATCTGCTCGACCGTCTTCTCGAAGACTTCCTTGACGGTCGCAGTGGCGTCGATGAGCTTTACGCGGTTTGGCTCCTCGGCAGCAATGGCGCAAAATCCCTGGTAAACGCGCTCTTGGAAGGCCATGCCTTTTGCCTCCATGCGATCTGCCGCGCCACGGGCTGCCATGCGTAGCGCCGCCTGCTCGGGTGTGATGTGGTAGACGAGCGTGAGCGCCGGATGCGTACCGGCGACAGCCAGGTTGTTGGCATCGCGTACCATCTGACGGTCGAGGCCATCGGCAAACGCCTGGTAGCAGGTCGTGGAATCGTAGAAGCGATCGCACAGGACTACCTCGCCGGCCGCGAGGGCGGGAGCTATGACCTCGTGCACCAACTGGGCGCGCGCCGCCTCGTAGAGCAGCAACTCGCAGGTGTCTCCCATCGCCGTATTGGCGGGGTCGAGCAGCAGAGCACGGATCTTTTCGCTGATGGCGGTGCCGCCCGGCTCGCGCAGGCTCACAACCTGGTAGCCAGCGAGTTCGAGCGCGCGGGCAAGCAGACGCGCCTGCGTGGACTTGCCGGCACCATCGACGCCCTCGAGCGTGATAAAGCTATGTTGAGCGGGCTCAAAAGCCATGAGCGCAGCCCCTTCCTACAAGGCGCATAAATGCAGATATATCAACCAAGCCATGATACCCCAGGGGCAGGCGCACCCCAAATCGGGCCTAGTCATTGGGTAGTCATTGGGGACGCTCTTAAATGACTAGGCGACAGCTAGGGACGTTCCTAAAGTACCGGCAGAAAAGGAACGTCCCTAGCTGCCGACTTTTTTGAGCGCTGGGTATAATCGTCGTATTGATTTGAAATGTGGCGAAAGGAGTGGCAATGTCTCGGTATTGCGCCTCGTGCGGCAAACTTCTTGCAGATGATGCCAAGTTCTGCACCTCATGCGGTGCACCCGTTGAGCAGACAGCCGCGAGCAATGGCCAGCCCGCGTTTGAGCGGAGCGGTTCCCTCGATACGCCGCAAACCAAATCGGACGACCCCCTCGCCTATCGCCCCGACCCCGCTGCCGGCCCCGTAGCGGTCGAAACGACGCAGCGCATGCCCGTCGCGGACACCCCGCCCCAACAGCAACCGGCATCTACGTACGCGCCTGATTCACCGCAGGCCCCCGCCGCCAAAAAGAGCAGCACCAAGGCGCTTATCGCCGTTATCGTTGTGCTGGTGGCAATCATCATCGCCCTGGTCGTTTTCTTTGTGATCAAGCCTTTCGACAACGCCGCCACGCAAACGACTGCCGAGATTACTAAGCTGCACCATGATGTTGACGATGATGACCTTAAGTCTCTCGGCGACCCCAATAGCCTTTTTGACGATGACGACGAGGACGACGAGGATGGCAGCCAGGCAACCCTCTCCGAGCAAAACCTCTACCGTCGCCTGAGCGAATACTACGACCTGCTCGAAGATCTCGATAGCCAGGTCCGCGCCTGCGCGCAGGCCTTCAATGGCAGCTATCTGGAAGAAGATCGCACCGCCCGTCAAAATCTCGCCGACGTCGCCGAGCGCACGGAAGACACCATCGAGCAGTACTACGATATCGTCGAGGACCTGGACGTCCCCATGAGCTCTAAGAACTACAGTTCCTGGAAAGACATCGTTGCCCTGTATGACGACCTGGACAACCGCATCGACGCGATCTGCGATGCCTGGGAGATCAGCCTAAAGTACGCAAACCCCGCGGACCATAAGGACGAAATCGTGACGCCGCTGGCACGCGACAACGAGCCGGGGACCAACAGCAACAAGTACCGTCAGGACTTTGAGGACCGCTATCCCGGCGCCAAGCCCGTCGAGGTGAACTAATCCCAACAACTGATCAAAACTTGCGGTGAAATAGGGATCAATTAGGCCTTTTGCCAGCAAAAACAGTCCCTATTTCACCGCAACTTAGAAGTGGGGCCGGGCGCGCATTTGCATTTGCGCGCCCGGCCCCACCGTGTCTATATGTGCTCGGTTACTTGTCGGCGGCCGCCTTCTTGGTGGTCGATTTCTTGGACGTCGTCTTTTTCGCCGTCGTCTTCTTGGCAGCAGTCTTCTTTGCTGCCGTGGTTTTCTTCGCCGTGCTCGCCTTGGTCGCAGTCTTGCGGCCGCGGGCGGGCTTCTTCTCCTTGGTCGGGCAGTCCATGTTGACGCAGATACGCCACGGACCGCGCGCCGTGTTGACCACCACGATGGGAGCGCCGCACTCGGGACAGGTCTCGCCCGTCGCCTCGAGTTTTCCACGCGCCGGCAGCGGATAGCTCACGCCGCAATCGTCATAGTTGGTGCAGCGGATAAAGCGCTTGCCGCTCTTCTCGCTCTTGTGTGCGATCAGGTCGCCATGGCGTCCGGCCTCGGCACACACCTTGCACTCACCCACCTTAAGGTCGGGCTCGTAGTTGGTGGGGCACGTGGGGTTCACGCAGATCTCGAAGGCCTTCTGGCGGAACGGCTGGCACTTAATGCGCGGCGCACCGCACTCGGGGCACACGGCGGCCTCGCCCTCGAGCGGGCTTACCTTGACGCCACTCGGCACCGGATAGGTCACGTCGCAGTCGGGCCATCCCATGCAGCCGATAAAGCTGCCACGGGTCTTGGCACTCGTCTTCATAACCAAATCCTTGCCGCACTTGGGGCAGGCGCCCACGCGCGCATCGGCCGTGACGGCGTCGCTGATGGCGTCGCCCAGCTCCTGCGTATGCTTGAGCAGCTCGTCGAGCACGCCGGCCAGCAGCGCGCGCGAGTGCGTCACGACATGCTCTTCGGTGTCCTCGCCGCGCTCCACGCGGGTCATGTCGCCGTCGAGCTCGCTGGTCATATCGGGGCTCGTGATGCGCGGGGCAAACCGCGACAGCGCATCGATGATGGCGATACCCAGCTGGCTCGGCTCCACGGGATCGTTTTTGAGATAGCGCACGGCGTACAGGCGCTCGATGATGCTCGCGCGCGTGGACTTGGTGCCCAGGCCGCGCTTTTCCATCTCCTGCACGAGCTTGCCCTGGCTGTAGCGCGCGGGCGGCTCGGTCTGCTTGGCCTCGAGCTTAATGTCGAACACGTCGACCGTATCGCCCTGCTCCAGCGGCGGCATCTGCTCGTCGCGCTTGAGACCGTACGGGTATGCCTCGCGGAAACCGGGGGTCACGAGCACATCGCCCGAAGCCACGAACGGCTCGCCGTTCACATCGAGCTCGAGCTTGGTGTTCTCGATGGTCGCAGGCCCCATGAGCGTCGCCAGGAAGCGGCGGGCGATGAGGTCGTAGAGCTTGCGCTGGCCGCCATCGAGCGCGGACGGGTCGCCCTCGCCCGTAGGATAGATAGGCGGGTGGTCGGTGGTCTCGACCTTGCCGCGCGTGGGCTTCATGGGACCGGCGAGCACCTTTTTGCACACGGGCGCCAGCGCCGGGTTGATCTTTGCCAGGTCGCTCACCACGGCGCCCAGGTCGAGCGTCGCAGGGTACACGGTATTGTCGACACGCGGGTAGCTGATGAGACCGGCCATGTAGAGGGACTCGGCGATGCGCATGGTACGCGCAGGCGAGATGCCCTCGGCCGCGGCGGCAGCCTGCAGCGAGGTGGTCGCAAACGGCGTGGGCGGCTGCTGCTTGCGCGAACGCTTGGTCACCGCGGCGACGGTTGCCGTCGCAACGCCGTCAATATGGCCGTATGCCGTCTCGGCAGCATTTTTGTCGGTAAAACGCGCCGTCTTGTGCGCAATCTTAAAGCGGTCGTCCTCGGCAGCACCCTGTGCGGCACCCATGCCGCGGATCTGCCAATAGTCCTCGGGCACAAACGCCATGCGCTCGCGCTCGCGCTCGACCACCAGGGCAAGCGTCGGCGTCTGCACACGGCCGGCAGAGCGCACGTTACCAAAGCCGCCAAACTTGGCGAGCGTCAGGTAGCGCGTGAGCACCGCACCCCAAATGAGGTCGATGTGTTGGCGGCTCTCGCCGGCGTCGGCCAGATTCTGGTCGAGCGAGACGAGATTATCGAAGGCCTGCGTGATCTCGGCCTTGGTAAACGAAGAGTACTGGGCGCGGGCAACCGGCAAGTCCGGCGCCACCTCGCGCACCTTGTTAAGGGCGTCCGAACCGATTAGCTCGCCCTCGCGATCGAAGTCCGTGGCGATAATGACGCTGTCAGACTTTTTAGCGAGGTTCTTGAGCGAACGAATGAGTTCCTTCTCGGCCGGTAGCTTAATGACGGGCGCCCAGGTGAGGTAAGGCAGGCTCTCGAGTTTCCAGCCCTTGATTGAGATGCCATCGGCAAGAAACGGCTTGCGCTTGGTGTCGTAGGGCGGACGCGCCAGGCCATCGGGTATGTCGGCCGGCAGCATCTCGCCGTCCTCGGTGACCGAATACCAGCCCAGCTTTTTATCGAACAGCACGCTGTCGCAAAAATCGGGCGCTAGGATGTGACCGGCAAGGCCGATGGTCACGCACTCCTCGCCCTTCCACTCAAAACGGTAGATGGCGGTGTTGTACACCTTGTCCTTTTTGGGCTTACCCGTGGACAGACGCTCGGCGATCTGACGCGCGGCGTCGTTTTTCTCGGCGATGATGAGCTTCAAAAGAGGCTCCTATCTCGTATCTCTGCGGCTACGCCCGCCCGTATGGCGGCCGACTTACGCCCTTGCTTGCTCAATCTGCCCGATGAGCCAATCGCACCAGGCACCCATGCCCTCGCCCTTGCGTGCGCTCACGGCAAACCGCGGCGCCTGCGGATTGAGGTCATCGAGTGTCTTAGTATACCTATCCATGTCAAAATCGAAAGCCGGGGCCACGTCGACCTTGTTGAGCAGCTGTGCGCCGGCGTGCTGGAAGATGCCCGGGTACTTGATGGGCTTGTCGTCGCCCTCGGGCACCGAGAGGATCATGATGGACAGGTTCTCGCCCAGGTCAAAGTCAACTGGGCAGACCAGGTTGCCCACATTTTCGATAAAGATGACGTCGATGTTATCGAGCCCAACGGCCTGGTCGAACGCGTCAACGGCCTCCATGATCATGTTGCCCTCGAGGTGACACAGGCCGCCCGTGTTGATCTGGATGGCAGGCATGCCGGCTTCCTTCATGGTGATGGCGTCGACGTCCGAGGCGATATCGCCCTCGATGACGGCGCAACGCAAGCCCGCCTTGTCGCGCAGGCGCTCGTTGGTGCCCAGAATCGTAGTGGTTTTGCCCGAGCCAGGGCTCGAAAGCACATTGATCACATAGGTGTTTGTCTCTTTAAATCGCTGACGTAGCTGATCTGCCAGGCGCTCGTTGCGCGACAGGATCGGCGACGCGATATCAATCGTTTTCTCAGCCATACTTAGCGCTCCTTAATTTGGCCCCTTTATACCCCATCACCAGATGGCTAGCGGGCTAATCGTCGGGGGTTTCGATTTCGATACTGGCGATGTCGAGCTCGCGGCCGTGCAGCAGGCGCACGTTGGCGCCGCCACATTGAGGGCAGCGGCAATGGAAACGGTCGTGATCGAAGACCTCACCGCAGTCCTGGCACTCGCTTTGTGGATGGACCTCCTCCACGGCAAGCTCGCAGCCGCGCGTGAGCGGGTCCTCGTCGCGAAATGTCTCCCACGCAAAGTCGAGCGCCTCGCGCACGACCTCGGTCATATCCCCGATACGCAGCGTTACCAAAACGGCGCGCGAGGCCCCCGCCCCACGCGCCGCGCGAATCACTGTATCGAGTATGCCGTTGACAATGCCAACCTCGTGCATACCGATTTACTCCTCGTCGTCCTCGTCGTCCGAGAACAGGTCCAGACGACTCACGAACAGGCCCTCCTTGCCCTCGCGCGCGGTAATGACCACACGGGCGATGGCAAGCGAAATCTCGTAGAGCGAGAGCAGGGCGCCATACATGAGGCCCAGCGTAACGGGCGAGCCGTCGGGCGTAATCACAGCCGAGCCCACAAGCAGGCCAACGTACACGAAACGCCAGGCACTGCGGAAGGCCGCGTAGGACACGATATGGAAGACGGACAGATAAAAGATGATGAGCGGCAGCTCAAACGCCACACCAAAGCCGATCATAAAGAGCAGCTCCATGTTGACGTAGTTCTCCAGGTCGGGCAGCGCCGTAGCGACGGCCGAGGTCTCGCCGATGAGCCACTCGAAGCCCGCCGGGATGATGATGAAGTAGCAAAAGATGGCGCCCAGGAAGAACAGCACCGTCGAGGCGAGCACCGTGGGCACGACCCACTTGCGCTCGTTGGGGCGAAGCGCCGGCAGGAAAAACGCCAAGATCTGCCAGATGATCATGGGCGTGCACATGACCACGGCCATCTTGATGGCAAGCGAGAAGCGCAGGCCAAAGCCGCCGAGCGTGGTAGTGATGTAGAACTTACCGTCTGGCACAAAGGAGCGGATGGGGTCTTCCAAGATGTCGAGCACCACAGGCGTGGCGAAATACAGCACGATAGCGGCGGCGAACACCGACACGACCACGATGGTCAGGCGGCGACGGAGCTCTCCCAGGTGATCGAAGAGCGGCATGCGCGCAGGTCCGATAGGCATTACTCATCGCCTCCCTTCGGGGCGTCGGCGTCAGCAGCGTCGTCCTCGGCCTCGAGCTCGCGAGCGAGCTGGTCGACGACGGCCTTGCGCTTACGGGGACGACGGGCGTAGAGGTCAGCCGTCGTGGGCTCTGCCGACTCGGGCTTGGGCTCCGGCTCTGCAGCTGGCTCGGGTTCGACGGCGGCAGCAGCAGGCTCGGCCTTGGCGGGCTCGGCGCTCTCGGCCTCATCAGCAGCGCCTTCGCCCTCGGTGGCACCCTCGCTCGCAGCCTTCTCGGCGGCAAGGCGGGCACGGCGCTCGGCAAAAGTCTCCTTCTTTGCGGGCGCAGCCGTCTCGACGGCATCCTCGTCCGAATCGGAATCATCATCGACGGCAGCCTTCTTGGGCTTGACCGGGGCCGACGCGGCCTCGCTCACCGGATCGATAATTTCGGACTGAACAACGGCCGTCATCTTTTCCTGCGTCTCGCGGAACTGACGGATGGCACGGCCGATTGTGCGGCCCATCTGTGGGAGCTTATCCGGGCCAAACAGCAAAAAGCCGAAGACCACGATGATCGCGAGCTCACCCTCTCCAATACCAAACACACATACCTCCAAGGCTCGATGTGAGTCGAGCCCGCACCGCGCCATTCGGCCGGAACTCGTCTATTCATTCGGTCAAGTATAGCGCCCGTACGCCAAAACGTCCGAGCGCATCACAAACATATGCCAAACGGCACGCCCTTTTGGGGACAAAGATTATGCAGCGGTGATCGAAATCTCCTGGTCGACACCCAACAGCTGAACCACGCGCATCACCTGGGGCTGCACATTGGTGCAGCTAAAGCGCTTGCCGTGGTCGACCGCGTGGTGCGCGGCGCCCACGAGCACGCCAATGCCCGTCGAATCGATGTAGCTCACCTGGGCAAAATCGAGCTCAACGGCCTCAGTGGGCTGCTCGAGCGCCAGGTCGATGGCATTGCGCAGGCTATCGGCGTTAGAGATATCGATCTCGCCGGTTACCTTAATGGTGTAGAGCTCTGGCGTGGGGTTGGTGGAAATACCCAAATCCATGTATATGCTCCTTTACGTATCGAAAGTGCGGATAGTACGGGAAGCCGCGCGTTAGGCGCGCTCGGCACGCGCAAGCTCGGCAGCGACGAGCTTAACGGCCAGCACCAGCACATCGAGCGCGGCCTCCAGGTCCTCGACCGTGGGATAGCTCGGCGCGATGCGGATGTTGGTGTCGCGCGGGTCCTTGCCATAGGGCCAGGTAGCACCGGCCGGCGTGAGCTTGACGCCCAAATCGGCGCAAAGCGCGGCGACCTTTTGGGCCGAGCCCTCGGGACCATCGAAGCTTACAAAGTAGCCGCCGCGGGGGTGCGTCCAGGTGGCGCAGCCCGTATCGCCCAAGCCCTCGGTGAGCTTGCGCTCGACGGCCTCAAAGCGCGGACGCAGGAACTCGGCGTGCTTTTTCATGTGCTCCTTGACCGCCTCGATGGTGGGAAGGAAACGCACGTGACGCAGCTGGTTGAGCTTGTCGGCGCTGATAAGGCCGGCCTTCAGGCACTTGGAGAACTCGGCGATGACCGCGGGGCTCGCACCGATAAAGCCGATGCCGGCGCCCGGGAAGGTGATCTTGGATGTCGAGGCAAAGGCCACCACGCGGTCCTCGGTGCCCGCCACGCGAGCGAGGTCAAAGATGTTTGCGAGCTCGTCGGTCTCGTCGTACAGGTCATGCACGCAGTAAGCGTTGTCCCAGAAGATGCGGAAATCGGGCGCGGCCGTGGGCATCTCGACCAGGCGACGCACGGTGTCCTCGCTAAAGGTGATGCCCGTGGGGTTGGAATACTTGGGCACGCACCAGATGCCCTTGATGGAGTCGTCGGCGGCAACGAGGCGCTCGATCTCGTCCATGTCGGGGCCGTTGTCGGTCATCGCGACGGGGACGTTCTCGATGCCCAGGTCGGCGGTGATGCCAAAGTGGCGATCGTAGCCGGGAACGGGGCACAGGAACTTGACCTTCTTGCCGTCGTGCGCGGCCTCGTAGGCGTCCCAGGGCTCGCTGCCGCACGAGCCACAGCGCCAGAACATGCCGGCGATGTCATGCTCGATCAAAAGGCTCGACGAACCCAGCACGAGCGTCTGCTCGGCGGGGCAGCCCAGGAACTCCCCCGCTAGCTTGCGTGCCGAGGGAATGCCCTCGAAGCAGCCGTAGTTGGAGCAGTCGACGTTGCCGTCGTGCAAATCGGCGTCGGCATTGAGGATATCGAGCATGGGGCGCGAGATGTCCACCTGGGAGGGCGACGGCTTGCCGCGGGCCATGTCGAGCGCCAGACCCTTGGCCTTGACCTCGGCGACCTCGGCTTTGAGTGCCTCGATGGCGGCATCGAGTTCGGTGGTTTCCATCTTCTGGTAGATCGTCTGCATGGGGTGCGACCTTTCGCGAAGCGGTACGTTGCAGTTCGTCTAAGTATAGACCGCCACCGCCGCAACGTTATGAAGCCGTGATAGATTAAGTCCATCGCAATAAATTACGAATCGCCGCGCATGCCGGCGTGGGGCGCCCAAGGAGGCACTATGGAGTATGGATCGTTCCAGGCCGAGGAATTCGGCGACCTGCAGCGCCTGGTCGACGGACTGTTTTACGACCGCTACGCCATCGACCGCCTGGACCTAATCGTACAGGCCGAAATCTTGGACCTGGCGCCCGATCTCATGGAGATCGTCAACCTGCTACCGCCCGGCTATTACGACCGCCAGTCACTTTGCGACCAACTCAACTCAGCCTTGGCCGCCCACGGCTGGGGTGCCGTCTACGGAACGGTGGAATAAGCCTCGAGGCCGACGATTTGGCCAGTTTCCCGACCCTGGCGAGGCTTGTTTTAGGGCTTGTGGCCAAAAAAGGGCAAATATGAGTACTGTTACCTTTTTAGTAGCAGCGATTCTCGGTCGAAATCGGCAAAACTCGACTTGAAACTGGTCGCGCGCGCAGACGTGGTGTAAGAGCGTCCTGAGGTCCGTCGCTGCAAGTC
>CAVALS010000013.1:0-3964 GCA_963589385.1 Bacteroidaceae bacterium | reverse complement strand
TGCACCTTTGCACCACGAAGACGGATGTCGCACAAATGTCGGCACCTTGGACGACCGAGTGGTATCACGGTGCCGCAAACGGTCGATTTTTGGCGGCGAACGGTGCATATTTTGGAGGGGCACCGTCCTGCCCGGGATATGTAGTCAACCTTGATAAAACGTTTGCCCAGCTTGGGAGTATGAATGCCGCACAAGGGTCTTCAGGGATAGAAAAAACGTTTCATCATTGGCGGCTTTAGGTGAATAACTGACCAACCAGAACGGTAAAATAGTGTTTGTCTGAGCGTTGAGACGTTTAGACATCGCGCATTGTCATCGCCGGCAACGCGCAAACCGGTCCTAACGGAGCCAATTGGGTGCTCCGTTATATACGCAAGTCTAAGAGGGGCTTGTTTAGGAGGCACAGTATGGGACGTTTTACCAATCCTCGCGATCTGTACTTTGGTGAGGGCGCTCGCCACGAGGTGAAGAACCTCAAGGGCAAGAAGGCCATCATCGTTTCTGGCGGCAGCTCTATGCGCCGCGGCGGGTTCCTGCAGGACGTCGAGAACGACCTTAAGGAAGGCGGTTTCGAGGTCAAGCTGTTCGAGGGCGTCGAGTCCGACCCGTCCATCGAGACGGTCATGAAGGGCGCCGAGGCCATGCGCGAGTTCGAGCCCGACTGGATTATCGCCATCGGTGGCGGCTCGCCCATCGATGCCGCTAAGGCCATGTGGGTCTTCTACGAGTATCCCGAGGAGTCCTTCGATAACATCATCCAGCCGTTCAGCTTCCCCGAGCTGCGTCAGAAGGCTCATTTCTGTGCCATCTCCTCTACCTCCGGTACCGCTACCGAGGTCACCGCGTTCTCCGTCATTACCGACTACGCCAAGGGCATCAAGTACCCGCTGGCCGACTTCAACATCACCCCTGATGTCGCCATCGTCGACCCCGAGCTCACCTACACCATGCCCGCCAAGCTGTGCGCTCACACCGGCATGGATGCTCTGACCCACTGCATGGAGGCCTACGTTTCCACCTGCGCCTCTATGTTCACCGACGCCAACGCCCTGCACGGCATCCGCGAGATCGTCGAGTGGCTGCCCAAGTCCTATGCTGGCGACCATGAGGCCCGTCAGCACATGCACGAGGCTCAGTGCATCGCCGGTATCGCCTTCTCCTCGGGCCTGCTCGGCATCGTTCACTCCATGGCTCACAAGACCGGTGCTGCCTTCGAGAACGGCCACATCATCCACGGTGCCGCTAACGCCATGTACCTGGGCAAGGTCATCCAGTGGAACTCCAAGGATCCCCGTGCTGCCGAGCGTTACGCTTACGTGGCCAAGGAGATCCTGCACCTTCCCGGCGAGACCAACGAGGAGCTCATCGCTGCGCTCGTCCAGAAGATCCGCGACCTCAACGACCAGCTCAACATTCCGCAGTCCATCAAGGATTACGCGAATGGTGGCGTGAAGGTCGACGCCGAGAACCCGCAGATGGTTTCCGAGGAGGAGTTCCTCGCCAAGCTGCCCGAGATCGCCGCGAACGCCGAGCAGGACGCCTGCACGCCCGAGAACCCGCGTGAGACCAAGGCTGCCGACTTCGAGAAGATCCTCAAGGCCTGCTACTACGACACCGACATCGATTTCTAATCGACTCTTGTTATCGTAACGAGGGGCTCCGCACGTATCCGTACGGAGCCCCTTTCTTTTTTAGAGAATGGGATAGTTATGGCTGCAATTTTCAATAGCCCCAGCAAGTACATCCAGGGTCCGGACGAGCTCGCCAAGCTCGGCTCCTATGTCGAGCCACTCGGCGCTAAGGCCCTCGTCATCGTGACGCCTTCGGGCAAGAAACGCGTCGGTGCCAAGATCGAGGGCGGCTTTGCCGAGGCTAAGGCCGAGCTGCTGTTTGAGGACTTTAACGGCGAGTGCTCCAAGGGCGAGGTCGATCGCCTGGTTGCGCTCGCTCGCGACAACGGTTGCGATATCATCGTCGGCGTCGGTGGCGGCAAGATCCTCGACACCGCGAAGGCCGTCGCCTATTACCTGGAGTCCGCGGTTATCATTTGCCCCACCATTGCTTCGACCGATGCACCGTGCTCGGCACTTTCGGTGCTCTACACCGATGACGGCCAGTTCGATAAATATCTCTTCCTTAAGGCAAACCCCAACATTGTCCTGATGGATACGACGGTTATCGCGGCGAGCCCGGTGCGCCTGACGGTTTCCGGTATGGGCGATGCGCTCGCAACCTATTTCGAGGCCCAGGCGACGCACGATGCCGACGGCGGCACCTGCGCTGGCGGCAAGGGCGGCATGGCCGGCCTGGCGCTCGCCAAGCTCTGCTACGAGACGCTTATGGCCGATGGCGTCAAGGCCAAGGTCGCGCTGGAGAAGGGTGCGCTCACGCCCGCCGTCGAGCACATCATCGAGGCCAATACGCTGCTTTCGGGTATTGGCTTTGAGAGCTCGGGCCTTGCTGCTGCTCATGCCATCCACAATGGTCTGACGATGCTGCCCGAGTGCCACAGCATGTATCACGGCGAGAAGGTCGCCTTCGGCACCATCGTCCAGCTGGTACTCGAGGATGCCCCGACCGAGAAGCTCGAGGAAGTCTTGGGCTTCTGCATTGAGCTGGGCCTGCCGGTCACGATGAAGGAACTTGGCGTTGCCGAGCTTACGCGCGAGCAGGCCATGATTGTTGCCGAGGCTGCTTGCGCGCCCGAGGACACCATGTGCAACATGCCCTTTGAGGTGACGCCCGAGATGGTCGCAAACGCCATTCTGGGTGCAGACGCACTGGGCCACTACTATCTCATGGATGAGTAAATCAAGCTAAGGAAGGGGCAAAGCCAACAGATGGCTTTGCCCCTTTTTGCTATGGTGCAAAGGGGCAAGGTTACTTTGCACCAATCGTTGTTTGATGAAGGGCGGATTCTCGTATGGCGCTTCCTATGGTTTACGGCGGTCCCGGCCGGTATGTTCAGGGGCCGGGCGAACTGTCGCGTCAAGGCAGGTATTTGTCATGGTTGGGCTGCGCTGCCTATGTCTTGTTTGACCAGGGCACCGAGGATCGGCTGTGCAGGCAGATCGTCGATGGATTTCTGGATGAAGAACTAAGCGAGCCGTTCTTTAAAATTTACAACGGTCCGTGTACGGAAGATGCCGTTGTCGAAATGGCCAAGGAAGCGCGGGCCGAGTATTGCGACATGGTAGTCGGTATCGGTGGTGGCAAGATGCTCGATATCGCTAAGGCCGTTGCGTTTTATGCTGAGCTGCCGTTGTGTGTATGCCCCACGGCGGCTTCGACGGACGGTCCGTGCAGCGCGATTTCAGTGCTGTATCACGAGGATGGGTCGTTCGATCGCTATCTGATGCTCGAGAAGAATCCGGACCTGGTCGTGGTCGATACCAACGTGGTCGCGGCGGCCCCACTGCGTATGACGGTCGCCGGTATGGGCGACGCACTGGCAACGTACTTTGAGGCGCGTTCGTGCGCCGCGGCGCACGGCGCCAACGAGCATGGTGGAACGCCGGGGCACTTGGCCCTGGTCGCGGCACGTGCCTGCTACGACACACTTATGGAGTGTGGTGTCGCTGCTAAGCGCGACCTCAAGAAGGGTCGCATGTCACCAGCGGTTGAGCGCCTGATCGAGTGCAATATTCTGCTTTCGGGCGTTGGCTTTGAGAGCGGTGGCTTGGCGTTGGCGCATGCCATCTCCAATGGCCTGACGATTCTGCCCGAGTGCAAGGCCATGCACGGCGAGGCCGTAGCGTTTGGTCTGGTGGTCCAGCTTCGTCTGGAGCGTGCGCCCGAGCTTGAACAGGTGCTCGAGTTTTGTCAGCGTGTTGGTCTGCCGACGACGCTCGAGGATCTGGGCCTTGGCGAGATTTCCGATGCCGACCTGCAGAGTGTTGCAAATGCGGCCTTTAGAAACGAGCGTAATATGGCCAACGAGCAGGCCAAGGTGACCAAACAAAAG
>CAVALS010000012.1:0-4997 GCA_963589385.1 Bacteroidaceae bacterium | reverse complement strand
TGGTATACGGGTGCATCATCGACGTCTTCAATACAGAAAATATCAGTGCGGAATGCGCCGGGAGGGGACTTGCTCTCCGCCCTGCGGGCTCGGCGTTGCCACAACGGGCAATAATTAATCTGAATAAAGATGGCGCGCGGCCTTTTGGCCGCGCTTTTGTTTGGTTCGCGCCATGTGGGGGCGGTGGCGACGTGCATTTTTGCGAGTATTCTGCAATCGAAGGCCCCTGCATACCGGCCTCGGGCAAAAAATCGGTATTTCTCGATGTTTTCTACGAATGATGGGCGGGGTTATGGGCTGACAGCGTTTGATTTGCAGGGATATTCGCGGTCTTTGGCATTTATCGTGGCGCCCGAAGCTCTTGGTTATGTTGAATACTCCTAAAAATGCACGGCGCTTAGAGGGGGACCTTCGCGAAAAAGGAAACCGCCCCGTCGAAGTATGCATTCGACGGGGCGGTTTATGCATTTGGCCGATTAAGGATGCGCTGTCAAACTACTAGAACTTGACGGTCGGGGCCTGGCGGGCTGCTTCGGCGGCCTCGAAGCCCTGGCGCTCCTTAAACTGAAAGATGCCGGCAAAGATGACAGCCGGGAACGTCTGAATGGCGTTGTTGTAGCTGAGCACGCAATCGTTGTAGCTCTGGCGTGCGTAGCTAATCTTGTTCTCGGTATCCTCGAGCGATGCCTGCAGCTGCGTAAAGTTGGTGTTTGCCTTAAGATCGGGATAGGCCTCGGCTACGGCGAAGAGCTGGCGCAGCGCACCGGTCAGCACGTTGTCGGCTTCCATCTTGGCTTCGGGCGTGGTGGCCTTGACGGCGGTGTTACGCGCGCTGATCACGGCGGAGAGCGTCTCCTGCTCGTGCTTGGCGTAGCCCTTGACGGTCTCGACCAGGTTGGGGATCAGGTCGTTGCGACGCTGCAGCTGCGTATCGATGTTCTGCCAGGCGTTATCGATGCGGTTACGCTTGGTGACCATGTTGTTGTAGATGCCGGCGATGGCGCAGGCAATCACAATGACAACAACGATGCCGATGATGACGGGAAGCATGATGTCTCCGTTTCGAATGGCCGCGGCGGCATGCGCCAGCTGCCGTTGGTATAACGCTACTAGTATACCCGCAACGTTTTGTCGTGCCGAACTTTCCGGTAAGCGTTGTGTTTTCGTCGGGGTCGGCACCGGGGCAAAGCGCGCGAGGTACAGGTGTAAGATATGCGACAGATTGACGAGTGTTGTCTTTGCCCTGAGGATGGCGATACCAGTGGACCTTCGCATCAAGAAAACCTACCGCGCCCTGTTCGATGCCTTTACCGAGCTTCTCGAGGAGCATCGTTTTGAGGACCTGACGGTTGCCATGCTGTGCGACCGCGCCATGATTCGCCGCACGACGTTCTACAAGCACTTTCGCGACAAGAACGATTACTTTGCCTTTTATATCGATGAGCTCATGTCGGGCTTGCCGCAAAAACAGCCCGATGAGGCCGGCGCGGTATCTGCCGAGGACGTGCGCGCGCTTCGGCACGCGATTTTGGACGATGCCATGGATTTGATTCTGGCGCACGAGCGGCTCATGGATAACATTTTGGCAAGCAGCATGTCGGGCATGTTGACCAACGTTATTTGCGACCGCATTGCCCGCTCCATCCGCGAGCGTGTGATGAACGTGCTTGCCGAGGATGCCCTGGCCCCCGTGTCACTCGAGACGACGTCTGAGTTTGTCGCCGGCGGTATTATTCGACTTTTCACGATATGGTGGGAATCAGGCCACGATCTTGAGCGTCGACCTGAGATAGCCGACGTGGTCGATGCACTGTTTGAGCGGACCATGACACCGGTGCATCACTAGGAGTGGCGGAGAGAGGGGGATTCGAACCCCCGGAACGCTCTCGCGCTCAACGGTTTTCAAGACCGCCGCATTCAACCGCTCTGCCATCTCTCCGTGAGTCGTAATGATAGCATCGTTTTGAATTTGCAACAGGGAAGGCGAACGATGACGATCACCGAAATCGACGAGAAGTTCATGCGCGAGGCGCTGGCGGTGGCGCGCGCCGCCGCGGCAGTGGGCGAAGTGCCCATTGGCGCTGTGGTGGTGCGCGACGGCGAGATCGTCGCGCGGGCGCACAATCGGCGCGAGCTCGACCAGGATCCTTCGGCTCATGCCGAGTTTGCGGCCGTGTGCGCCGCTGCCCAGGTGCTTGGCCGCTGGCGCCTTTCCGACTGTACGGTCTATATGACGTTGGAACCCTGCTGCATGTGCGCGGGTCTTATGGTCAACGCGCGCGTGGGACGCTGCGTGTATGGCGCGAGTGATGCCAAGGCGGGCGCGTTGGGATCCCTATACGATTTGAATGCCGACTCGCGCCTGAATCATCGGTTTAACGTGACGGCTGGGGTCCTGGCGGATGAATGCCGCGAGCTGCTGAGTAGCTATTTTGGCGGTCTGCGCGGAGCGGGCGGCGCTGATTGCGGTTGCGGGGCCGATCTTGAGGCGCATGCCGCTCATGCCGAGGCGCTTGCAGGTGCCGGTGAGGATGTTGGCACGGCGGTTGACTTTGGTCCTGCGCGCCGCCGGCCCCGCCGTGTGCTGCTGGCGATCGACTCCTTTAAGGGCAGCGTGTCGAGTACACAGGCGGAGGAGGCCGTTGCTGAAGGCGTGCGCCGTGTGTGGCCCGATGCCGAGCTGAACGCTTTGCCGCTGGCAGATGGTGGCGAGGGAACGCTCGACGCCGTTGCCGCCTGCGGCGGCGAGCTTGTGACCTGCGAGGTTGCAGGCCCCTTGGGTGACCGCGTGTCTGCCCGGATGCTGGTGGACGGCGAGCGCGAGTCGGCTGTAATTGAGATGGCCGAGGCGGCGGGTATTGGGTATTCGCCCTGCACGGAATCGGCGGCGTTGGCGGCCACAACCTATGGCGTGGGTGAGCTGATGCTCCGTGCGGTCCGTGCCGGGGCAAAGACTATCTATATTGGTTTGGGCGGCAGTGCCACCAACGACGGTGGCGCCGGCATACTGCAGGCGCTGGGCGCGCGTGTGGTCGATGATCAGGGCTGCGATGTCGCCCCCGGTCTTGCCGGCCTTGAGCAGGTAGCGAGCGTTGATTTGGCGCCGGCGCTTGAGGTGCTGGGCGGCGTGCGTGTCGTGGTGCTCTCCGATGTCGAGAACCCACTCGTGGGGCGTCGCGGCGCGCTTGCGGTGTTCGGTGGACAGAAGGGTCTGCCGACGGGGGATGCCGAGGCCCTGGGCAAATACGACGGATGGATGGTCGGCTATGGCCGCCTGCTCGATGCGGCGATTGCTAGGGTGCGGGCTCAGGGGTTGTTGCGCACACCCGAGGGTGCACGGACATTTGGCTCGGTGCTCGGTGTGCCCGGCGCGGGCGCTGCCGGTGGCTTGGGCGCCGCGCTGCTGGCGCTCGGGGTGGAGCTGCGTTCGGGCGTAGAGACGGTGCTCGATCTGATTGGGTTTGACGAGCGCGTGCGCGATGTCGACCTGGTCATTACAGGCGAGGGCAATATGGACGAGCAATCCGCCGCCGGTAAGGCACCGGTGGGCGTGGCCCGTCGTGCGAAGCGATATGGCAAGCCGGTGGTCGCCGTCGTGGGCGGTCGTGCGGACAGCCTGGATGCGGTGTATAGGCAGGGCGTCGACCTGGTTTTACCGGTCTGTCGCAAGCCCATGGGACTTGAGCTGGCGCTCGATCCCCAGGAAGCCATAACCAACCTCATCTGCGCCGGTGAAGCCGCCGCCCAAGCCTTCGACCTTGGCCGCATCTAAAACCCATCCCCCCAATAACTTGCGGTGAAATACGGAGTGTTTTTGCCTTTAAGGTGCCAATTCAGTCCGTATTCCACCGCAACTTCGTGAATGGCCATTCAAGGCTGGCCGACATGGGTCTCGAGTCGGGCCGTTTGCCACGAAACGTGGCCATCTACTACGTTTAACCGGCCACCCTCGACCATCCCGGAATTTGGAAAATTAAAACCGCAGGTAGAGAGCTTGCCGATTTTCGAAAAAGCACGCCATGGTTGACCTCTGTGACCAAAACGTAGTAGATAGGCCCTTTCCGTGGCACAGCACCAGATCAGTCTATTTAGGACGGGGCTTTCTTGATTACTTTCGCTACCCTGATGCCCCATCAGTCAAAAAGTAGTCAAAAAAGCCCCGTCCCAAATTAGCTACCTTGCTCTGGTGGGCGGGAGCGGGTAAGATATACCGAGCGCCTAGCGCGTTCGATGGGTTCGGATGACGACATGTTCCGAATCTGGTCAGGTCCGGAAGGAAGCAGCCATAAGGAGCCTCTGTCGGGCATCCGAATCCATCGAGCGCACGGGCGTTTTTTGATGCCGGGCCATGTCGTCCAAAAATCACCCGTAGAGGCGCATTTATCGGATAATTTAATCCCTTGCTTTGTGTTGCTCGCTGGCTTTGCCAAAACAGCGGCGGATACATGCCTTGGGTACTGGTGGCCTTCGTGCTTGCTTCGCCTTAACATCTGTAACGAGTTGCTTACGCATCTCCAGTGCTCGCCGTACTATCATGAATCAGATTGAAGAGAGATGATGATAGGGAGCGCCTATACATGATTGAGCTGCTCAGGCGTTTTGGTGGTAAGTTTCGCCGGTATATGGTGATCGGCCCTGCGTGTAAGCTGATCGAAGTGATCTTTGACCTGCTGACGCCGCTGGTGATTGCCCAGATGATCGATAAGGGTATTGGCGCACACGATGTCAACGCCGTCGTCCACTACGGTATGCTGCTTGGCGCCATGGCTGTGATCGGCATCTCGTTTACGCTCGTCTGCCAAAAGATGGCGGCGCTCACCTCGCAGGGCATGGGCACCGATATCCGCGGTGCGCTCTACCAGCACATCAACAAGTTGAGCTATGCCGAACTCGACCGCTTTGGCACGCCGTCGCTTATCACCCGCATCACCAACGACGTCAACCAGGTGCAGCTTGCCGTGGCGCTGGGCGTGCGCATGCTCATCCGCTGGCCCTTC
>CAVALS010000011.1:0-2255 GCA_963589385.1 Bacteroidaceae bacterium | reverse complement strand
CTCTTTGCCGCCGATGAGCTCATGGGCGTGACCCCGCCGATGTTCATCGAGACCACCATCGTCCAGACCGACCCGGGCTTTAAGGGCGACACCGTCCAGGGTTCCACCAAGCCGGCCACGATCGACACCGGCGCTGTCATCCAGGTCCCCATGTACCTCAACGAGGGCGAGGTCATCAAGGTTGACACCCGCGACGGCAAGTTCGTCTCCCGCGTCTAGCAACCAACTCTTCTAGGAGGACTCATGCCCCAGGAAATCAAGATTGACGGCATCGGCATTTCGCCCGATGTTCTGACCGCCATCGTTTCGCGCGCCGTGTCGGATGTCGAGGGCATCGCCTCCGTTGGCGTCAAGGACCTTGCCACCAACCTTGTCTCCATGATGCTCTCGTCCAAGGCCCCGGCTTCCGAGCCGGCGGTCGAGGCCGAGGTCATCGGCGACAAGCTCGCACTCACCGTGCGTGTCGTGGTGTTCTTTGGCTATCCGTTCAAGAAACTCGCCGAGGCCGTTCGCGCCGCCGTGGTCGCCGCCATCGATGCCCAGGTTGGCGTTGAGGTCGAGCGCGTTGACGTTTGCATCGACGGCCTCGTTTTCCCCAAGGAGTAACCTTTGAGCCTTAAGGTTTATCGCGGGCGCACGCTTGCCCGCAGTCAGGCGCTTCAGCTTCTGTTCCAGGCCGAGGCCACGGACAGCCCGCTCGAGCGCGTCCTCGAGGGTGATTTCCTGATCTCGAAGGGTCCCCTCGACCCCTATGCGCTGGAGCTGTGCCGCGGTGCCTACGAGCATATCGACCGCATCGACTGTGCTCTGCGCTCTGTTGCCAAGAACTGGGATCTTATGCGCATGCCCGGCGCCGACCGCAACCTGCTGCGTATCGCCGTTTACGAGATGCGTTTCCTCACCGACGAGGAGGTCTCGGACGCCATCGTGATCAACGAGGCTGTCGAGCTTGCCAAGGCCTATGGCACCGACCAGTCCGCGTCGTTCGTCAACGGCGTGCTGGGCAAGATCGCTCGCAGCGAGGAGCTGCCGGGCGAGGACCTGTACCAGGAGCTGCTGGCCGAAGATCGCGCTCGCGAGGAGGCGCAGGCTGCCGAGGCTGCCGCCAAGGTTGCGGTTGCCCAAGCTGAGGCTGGCGTGCTGGCCGAGGATGCGGACGCCGCCGAGGCTGACATCGACTCCGTCGAGGAGTAGCCATGCCAGAGGGTTCTGTCCGTAACTTTGATGAGATCTCGGACCGTCTGGATCAGATTATCGCTACCGTTCGCTCCAAGGATACCTCCTTGGAGCGTTCGCTCGATTTGTTTGACGAAGCGATTGAGCTGGGCTCCCGTGCGGTCGATATGGTCGACAAGTTTGAGCTGACGCCGCGTGAGGCCGACAAGCTCGAGCAGGAATACGATGAGGATGCGGCAAACGAATCCCAGGATAGCTAGGCCGCATCTCCGGATACGAATGGTTGATGGCATTCATGAAACGCGTGCGTCTTGATGACGAACTGATTTCACAGGGCATCTGCGCCGATCGCGCGGATGCCCTTCGCACTCTTATGGCCGGCTTGGTCTCGAGTGGCGGTGAGCGCTTGACTTCGCCGGGCCTTAAGGTGATCCCGGGGCTGCCGCTGCACGTGAAGGGGCGCATTCCCTATGTTGGCCGCGGCGGTCTTAAGCTCGAAGGCGCGCTTGACGCGTTTGGCATCAATCCGACGGGCCTTGCCTGTCTGGATGTGGGCTGCTCTACCGGCGGCTTTACCGATTGTCTGCTCAAGCGCGGAGCTGCGACCGTTGTCTCGGTGGACGTGGGCCGCGCCCAGTTTGATTGGTCGTTGCGTCAGGACGATCGCGTGACGCTGCATGAGCGCACCAACGTGACGCAGCTGCCTGAGCTTGGCTATGCCGGCACCATCGACCTGGCTGTGTGTGATGTCTCGTTTACCAGCATCGCGAACATTATCGATGCGGTGTTGGCGTGCCTCGCGCCTACGGGTGCATTCTGCACGCTCGTAAAGCCGCAGTTTGAGGCTCCGGCGGCGCTGGTGGGCGAGGGCGGCATTGTGACCGATCCCACCGTGCGCCGCGATACACTCGTTGCGGCAGTTGAACTCTTTGCTGCCAAGGGGCTGTTCCCGGTCGATGTGTGCGTGTCACCCATTCATGGTGCCAAGGGCAACGTTGAGTTTTTCCTGTACGGCACGAGATTTGACCCCGGCGACCGCTCGCAAGACGAGCTGCACTCCCAGGTATCTGTTTTGAGCG
>CAVALS010000010.1:0-10563 GCA_963589385.1 Bacteroidaceae bacterium | reverse complement strand
GCCGAGGACTTCTGCGAGCGCGAGGGCGTGGAGAAGGGCGGCTTTGCCTGCGCAAGCGACGCGTTCTTCCCGTTCCGCGACAATGTCGACGTGCTTGCCGAGCATGGTGTGACCTGCATCATCCAGCCCGGCGGCTCCAAGCGCGACGACGAGAGCATCCAGGCCTGCAACGAGCATGGTATTGCGATGGTCTTCACGGGTGCCAGGCATTTTAGGCACTAGAGGCTTTCCCAAGCACCCGACCTTGCCCCTCAAACCGTCGCTTGCGTACATTTAGTACGCGGCGCTCCTCTTTCGGGGCAATCTCGGGCACTTGGAAAACCCTTAATGGGATGTTGTTCTATCCCATTAAGCTGATCGGTCGCCTGACCATATCGTCAAAATAATCTCCGCAAAAGACGGCTGCTCCGTTTGGAGGGCCGTCTTTTTGGTATAAGAGGACGGAATGACTAACACGAAAGGTACAACCATGCCCCAGATTGATGAAGCCGAGCTGTTTGGCAATGCCGAGGATCAGCGTGCGTACGAGGAATTTTGCGCCAATCAGGAGGCGGTCGAGAAGTTCACGCTCGACAAGCCCGCGCTTATCTGCCACTGGCGCATGTCCAACAAAAAGGTGCCCATGCTCAACCGCCACATTCGTGCGCTGTCCGAGCGCCTGGTGCAGGGCGAGCCGCTTACCCATAACATGCTCAGCTGGGCCAAACAGCACGTTGAGTGGTCGCTTGCCGAGGGCGATTACACCGCACGCGACGGCGTGCTCATGCTGGTGATCGACGTTAACGGCAACGCCGCCATGACGGTGGGGGAGTACGAGCCGCTCGCCGATACGTCGGCCAAGGCGCTGCGTGCCCGCTCCGCCGAGGCCCGCTCCGAGGCCGACGAAACCGGCGTGGCGCCCGAGCTGCTCGCCGCTGTCAACAACGGCGAGCTCGCCTTTGTGGCGCCGGCGGACGAGTTTCTGTGCGGCACGGCGACGCTCATCGAGCAGCTGGCCCAGACCAAGGGCATCCCGGTCACGCGCGTAGACATTCCCGCGCAGCTTAAGGGCGCGCTGTTCCTGGTGAGCGACGAGCACGGCGTGGTTCCCGCCGACGATACCGATGCCGCCGAGGCGGACGCTGCTATGGTCACCTTCTTCGCCGACGGCTACGAAAAGCTCCGCGCCCGTCGCTAAATGATTTTTCTGGGACGGGGATTAAAGAATCATTCCATCTCTGCATACATGCGTACGCTCGAGTAGAGGCTCGAGGTCGAAGTGATGGGGCCGATCGGTTTAGGACCGGTCGGCCCCTATTTTCTCTTAAGGCTATCGAACACTTTTGTCATATTAGGTGCCCACGGGGTCGTATCGTTGCGACGCCGTGGGCATAATGGTGTGGAAGGTGCAAGTTACGCGAAATGGGAGGACACATGGCGCTGATCTATGTCGTTGAGGACGACGAGCCCATTCGTCGCGAGCTTGCCGACATCCTTGCCCGTGCCGGTTTTGCGGTCGAGGCCTGCGAGTCGTTCGAGCATGTCTCGCGCGATATTCTCGCCGCCGCGCCCGACCTGGTGCTGCTCGACCTCACACTTCCCGTCAAGGACGGTCAGCATATCTGCCATGAGGTTCGCCGCGAATCCGAGGTCCCCATCATCGTCCTCACCTCGCGCACGACCGAGATTGACGAGGTCATGGCCATGACGCTTGGCGCGGACGACTTTGTTCCCAAGCCTTACAGCGCCCGCGTGCTCGTGGCGCGCATCAATGCCTTGCTGCGCCGCACCGCGGCGGCGGGCGAGCGTAGCACGCTCGTCCACAAGGGACTGGAGCTCGACCTCGCACGCTCCATGGTCACCAATACGCAAACCGGTACCAGCACCGAGCTCACCAAAAACGAACTGCGTATCCTCTCGCTGCTTCTGAGCCGCGCGGGCAAGATTGTTTCGCGCTCGGCCATCATGCAGGACCTGTGGGACTCCGACGCCTTCGTGGACGACAACACGCTCACCGTCAACATCAACCGCCTGCGCACCACGCTCGAAAAAATCGGCATCAAGGGGTATTTGACAACGCACCGCGGCCAAGGCTATTCGGTCTAGGGGCCGGCTATGTCGTTTGGCAAGTTCTTTAAAGACGCACTGCTTCCCGTCGCCGTGTGGACGTGCGGCGTGCTGCTGAGCTGCTTTGTGCTGACGGTCGCCGGTGCACCCGTCTCTATCGTGGTCGTGGCGGTCGGCGTGTCCTTTATCTTTGGCATGCTCGGCATCGTGATCGAATACGCTCGCCGTCGCCGTTTTCTGCGTCAGTTGGAGCGCGCGGCCGAGGAGCTCGAGAGTCCCGCATGGGTGCAGGAGATGGTGCAATGCCCGACCTATGCCGAGGGCGAGCTCGAGTACGAGGTCTTGCGCCGGGTGGGCAAGGCGGCATGCGACGAGGTTGCCGAAGGCCGGCGTCAGACCGATGACTATCGCGACTATATCGAGAGCTGGGTCCACGAGGCCAAGCTGCCCCTGGCGGCGGCCCATCTGATTTTGGAAAACCTGGATGGCAGCGAAGACGACCTGTCGCGTGTGGATGACCTGGGTCGCGAGCTGGCTCGCGTGGAGCGCTATATCGACCAGGCGCTGTACTACGCGCGCTCGGAAGTCGTGGAGCGCGACTACTTGATTCGCCGCTGGGATCTCAAGACCCTGGTGACGGGCGCGATTAAGGCCAACGCGCGCGAGCTCATCGCGGCGCACGTGGCCCCGGTGTGCGAGAACCTCGACTTTGAGGTCTTTACCGACGAGAAGTGGCTCGAGTTTATTCTGGGCCAGCTCATTCAGAACAGCATTAAATATGCGCGCGCGGATGGCGCAAAGATCGTGTTTTCGGGTGCGTTGCTGGACGAGGGCCTGGCAAGCGAGCGCATCGAGCTTACCGTCGCGGACAACGGCTGCGGCGTGAGCGCGGCCGACCTGCCGCGCGTGTTCGAGAAGGGCTTTACCGGCGACAACGGCCGCACCACCAAGCGCGCAACGGGCATCGGTCTCTATCTGGTGGCGCGCCTGTGCTCCAAGATGGGCATTGACGTCACCGCAGCATCCGACTCCGGCAAAGGCTTCGTCGTAACATTCGCCTTCTCAACCAACAAGTTCCAATACTTCGAGTAACGCACACGGCAAACGCCCGTCCAAACAAAACGTGCCGCCCCAAACGGGGCGGCACACCATTTTTCCATCAGCCAACTCGCTGAAGTACGGTGACGAAGGCGCAAGGCCGGGAGGGGTTATCTAAGCCGACATCCCGCAGCCGCGAAGCGGCGAGGACGTCGGCGTGATAACCCCGCAGGCCTTGCGCCGGCGGGAAGGAACCTACTTTACGACCAAGATGTCGCAGTCGGTGTTGCGCAGCAGGAACGTCGAAATCGAGCCCAGGAGCGCATACTTGATCGAGGACAGACCGCGAGCGCCGCAGAGCACCAGGTCGGGCTTGACCACGTCGAGCATCTCGTCCTTGAGCGTCTCGCGAATACGGCCGGCGCGAATCATAACCTCGACCTCGGGAATATCGGGATTGGCCTTGGCCTCTTCGAGTTGCTTGGCGATGGAGTTCTTAAATGCCTCCTCTAGGCCGTTGACCAGATCGACCGGATAGGAACCGGCGCTCTCGAGTGCCGTGGAATCGATGACGTGGCCGATAATCAGCTTGGCGCCATTGTTTGCGGCGACCTTGATGGCGCGTGCGAGCACAAAATCCTGCTGCTCAGTACCGTCGAGCGAAACAAATACCTTGGTATAGCCCTCGTTCATGGTTTCCTCCTTGGTCTATCGCACGGGCGCGGGGCTCGTGCGTCGGGCGACGCGTTGGCCGCCGGACACTTTATCTTGTTGCAGTTATACCCAAGGATTTCGGTTTGACCGCTCGCAATTCTGTGAACGGGCGAGTTTTTTGGTAAGGGTAGGCGCAGGCGTGCCGCCAACGGTTGATAATGGGACACCGCCCGCACCGTCCGCAGAACAATATCGGCGGGTGTCTAACGAGGGGGTCCCTTTGGATATCATCGAGCTTCTAAAATCTGCCTTCATGGGTCTGGTCGAGGGCATTACCGAATGGCTGCCTGTTTCGTCGACCGGTCACATGATCTTGGTGGACGAGTTCGTCAAGATGAACGTGAGCGAGACGTTCTGGAATATGTTCCTGGTCGTGATTCAGCTTGGCGCCATTTTGGCCGTCTGCGTTCTGTTCTTCTACGACCTTAACCCGTTTTCTCCCAGCAAGGGCAAGGAGGGCCGTCGCGACACCTGGGTGTTGTGGGGCAAGATTGTGCTCGGCTGCATTCCCGCCGCGGCGATCGGTCTGCCGCTTAACGACTGGATGGAGGAACATTTCTATAATGCTCCCGTCGTGGCGCTGGCGCTCATTGTGTACGGCGTGCTGTTTATCGTGATCGAGAACTGGCGCGCGAACAAACGCGACCAGGCCGCTCTTGCCGGTTCGTTTGGTTCGCGTGCCGTGACAGCGGGTGGACGTCCCGCCGGTGCACACTTTGCGGCGCCCGCCGCGGCTACCGCTGAGGATGAGGACGATGACGATAGCCTGGACTTTGGCTCCATCACTACGCTCGAGGATCTGAGCTGGAAGACCGCGCTGGGTATCGGTTGCTTCCAGGTGCTTTCGCTGATTCCGGGCACATCGCGCTCCGGCTCCACCATCATCGGCGGCCTGCTTTTGGGCTGCACGCGCTCGGTGGCGTCTAAGTTCACGTTCTTCCTGGCTATTCCCGTTATGTTTGGCGCAAGTGCGCTCAAGCTGGTCAAGTACTTCGTTAAGGGTGGCACCTTCGGCACCAACGAGATCGCCATCCTGGGCGTGGGCTGCATCGTGGCCTTTGTGGTTTCGCTCATCGCCATCAAGTGGCTCATGGGCTTCGTCCGCCGTCACGACTTTAAGTGCTTCGGTGTTTACCGCATCATCCTGGGCATCGTAGTGCTCGCATACTTCTTCGTTCTGGAGCCTATGCTCGGCCTGTAACTTGGTTGACGCTGCGCGGCGGCCAGAGCGACAACTTGTCATTCAAAGGGGGCGGCATGACCAAAAGGTCTATGTCGCCCCCTTTTTTCATGCCAATTTGTTCGCTCTGGCCGCCGCTCGCTGCTGCTGCCATGACATCGGCGGTTTCGTGATTGTCAATAGATTGGTGCAAAGTAACCTGATCCCATTGCGCCAAATCCGCTGGGGAGTGCCTTACGGTGGCGGACGGAGTCGTGGTGTGATTTGCGTCGGTGTCCGCGCGGCTCGGTATACTGGTACGGCTCAAACTATGGCGCTGCCCGCAGGCGCGCCGTCCGTCAGATGAGGAGTCGCCCATGACCCAGCCCCTGCCCTGGGAAAAGAACACCGCGGTACCCGTGCCGCCCGCGCCGGAACCCGTGCCGCTCGATGCGTACACCGCCCCCGCCGCGCCGGAATCCGAGCTCGTTCCGCTCGACATCTACGACGCCCCGGCTCCGGCGCCCAAGCCCGCCAAGCCGCTCGTCGATATTGATAGCCTGAACCCCGCCCAGCGCGAGGCGGTCCTGACCACCGAGGGCCCGCTGCTGGTGCTCGCCGGCGCCGGTTCGGGCAAGACCCGCGTCTTGACCTTCCGCATCGCGCATATGCTTGGCGACCTGGGCGTTAAGCCCTGGCAGGTCCTGGCCATCACGTTTACCAACAAGGCCGCGGCCGAGATGCGTGAGCGTCTGGCAGCGCTCATCCCCAGCGGCACCCGCGGCATGTGGGTGTGCACCTTCCATGCCATGTGCGTGCGCATGCTGCGCGAGGACGCCGACCTGCTGGGCTACACCGGGCAGTTCACCATCTACGACGATGACGACTCAAAGCGCATGGTGCGCGACATTATGCAGGCGCTCGGCATCGAGCAAAAGCAGTTCCCCATCAACATGATCCGCAGCAAGATCAGCTCGGCCAAAAACGCCATGATCGGGCCCGAGGACATGCTCAAATCCGCCGACAGCCCTAATGACAAAAAGGCCGCGCAAGTCTACCTGGAGCTGGAGCGCCGCCTGCGTGCCGCCAACGCCATGGACTTCGACGACCTGCTCGTGCGCACACTCGAGCTGCTGCGCACCCGCCCCGAGGTGCTCGACAAGTACCAGGAGCGCTTCCGCTACATTAGCGTCGACGAGTATCAGGACACCAACCACGTCCAGTACGAGATCGCCAACCTGCTGGCCGCCAAGTATCAAAACCTCATGGTTGTGGGCGATGACGACCAGTCCATTTATAGCTGGCGTGGCGCTGACATCACCAATATCCTGGACTTTGAGAAGGATTTTAAAAACTGCAAGACCGTCAAGCTGGAGCAGAACTACCGCTCCACGGGTCATATCCTGAGCGCCGCCAACGCCGTGGTGCGCCACAACTCGCAGCGCAAGGACAAACGCCTGTTTACGGCCGAGGGCGACGGCGAGAAGATTCAGGCCTTCCAGGCAAGCGATGAGCGCGACGAGGGTCGCTGGATTGCCGGAGAGATCGAAAAGCTGCATGCCAAGGGCACGAGTTACGACGACATCGCCGTGTTCTACCGCACCAACGCCCAGTCGCGTATCCTCGAAGATATGTTCCTGCGCGCGGGCGTGCCCTACAAGATCGTGGGCGGCACGCGATTCTTCGACCGTGCTGAGATCCGCGATGTCATGGCTTATCTCAAGATGATCGTGAACCCGGCCGACGAGATGAGCGTCAAGCGCGTCATCAACACGCCACGCCGCGGTATCGGCTCCACCTCGATCCAAAAGATCGAACAGCTGGCACGCGACAACCGCTGCTCGTTCTTCCAGGCCTGCGAGATCGCGTGCGCCGAGACGGGCATGTTTAGCGCCAAGGTGCGCAACGGCCTGTCGAATTTTGTGGCGCTGGTGCGCGAGGGTCGTCGCATGGACGGCGAGCTCAAGGACGTCGTCGAGATGATTGTCGACAAGACGGGCCTGCTGCAGGCATTCCGCGCCGAGGGCACCATGGAGTCCGAGAGCCGCGCCGAGAACATTCAGGAATTCCTGGGCGTTGCAGCCGAATTTGAAGAGACGCACGAGGATATCGAGGGTACGCTCGAGAGCCTAGAAGAGCTGCGCGCGGCCGGTGTTGCCGACGTGCCCGCCGGCGCCGAGCCCGAGCCCGTCGTGGTGAGCGCGCCTGCGCCTGAGCCGGGACCGTCCGCCCCGGCATCCTCGTTTGAGGCGCTGGTCGGCGCTCGCGACGCCGCTGGTTCCAACCCGCTCGATAGCCTGGCCGCCCCGGCGCTCTCGCCGCAGGATGCCCTGGCCGCCGCCATCGCGGGTAACGCCTATGCCGCGCCGACGGAGATGCCGGCGGGCGCCGTGCATGCCGACGAGATCGAGCGCACCTACGGTTCGCTCACCTGTAAGGCGCTGCCCGCTCTCATGGAGTGGCTGGCCCTGCGCTCCGACTTGGATTCTTTGGCAGGCGAGACGCATGCCATCACCATGATGACCATCCACTCCGCCAAGGGCCTGGAGTTCCCGGCGGTGTTCGTGGCCGGCATGGAGGAAGGCATCTTTCCGCACGTGCACGACTTTGGCGGCAGCGATGATCCGGGCAAGCTCGAGGAGGAGCGTCGCCTGGCCTACGTCGCCATCACGCGTGCCCGTAAGCGCCTGTTCCTGACCTATGCGGCCACGCGTCGCACCTACGGCTCGACCTCTGCCAACCCGCGCTCGCGCTTTCTCAACGAGATTCCGTTTGAGGATATCGAGTTTAGCGGTATCGGTTCTGCCGGTTTTGAAGGCACGGGCTGGGAGAAGCGCGGCGACCGTCACGGCACCTTTGGCTCGGGCATGGGTTCGGATATGTATGGCGGCAAGGTATTTGGTTCGCATACGCGCTCGACCGGCGGTTCCGGTTCGCGCGGCGGATCGAGCTTTGACGATTTCTTTGGTGGCAGCAGCTACGGGACCGAGCGCCATCGTGGGGTCTCGCCCGACGCTGGCCGTGTTGCCTCGACCTTTGGCTCGGGCGCACCGCGAGCCAAAAAGCCCTCGTCCAAGGTGTCCCCGACGGTGGAGCGCAAGGTCGATCGCGCCAGCGCATCGCAGGACTTTGCCGCAGGCGATACCGTGAGCCACAAGACCTTTGGCACGGGTACCGTGATCTCGGTCGCCGGAGACATGATCGAGGTTCAATTCGAAAAGACCGGCCAGACCAAAAAGCTGATGAAGGGCTTCGCGCCGATCGTCAAGCTGAATGCCTAACTGCGAGGGTGACCGGGCGCACTGGGAGCTTTGGTCGCCTGCTCAGACAGTCCTGCTCGCACGGAGAGCACATTATGTGCTCTCCGGCTCGTGCGGAACTCGCGATCGACCAAAGCCCCCGGCGCGCCCTCTTCCTTGTGGCGTTTTAGCTTGTAGCTTGCGAACGTTGCTCTGCTCGTTCGCTTTTTGATCTGGAGAGCCGGGTGGGCTGATAGATAGATACGAGTAGGGGCTCTTCCGTACATGGTCGGGAGAGCCCCTTATTACGTTTCGGATTGTTTCTTATGACTTTGGGGATTGAGCGTTTTATACGATTCAGTATAATTTTAGATAGATACTAAAATATAACTGAAATGAAAATGGTGATCGGACATGCTGCTAAATTGTCTCCCAAAAAGGCTCTTCTCTTTAGAGCTCGCCATCGACCCGGAGCCAGTTGAGATACAGATTCCTCGCATGTATCTCGAGCGCTATTCGCTTCGCTTAGCACGGCTCGGCATGTCTGAGCAAGGCCGTTTCATTGTTGCGGAACCAAAAGAACCGCCCAGTGTCATTTCGGCGCGAAATCTCGCCAATGCAGTGTGCAAGATAGATGCTCGCCCGGTGGCAATTTGCTGGGACGCTATGGATTTAGGCTTTATGCGCGCGCTTTCTTCGGAGGGGATCGCATATATCCGAGATGAGCGAAATGCGTTTCTGCCGTTTATCGGAGCCGTTATTTCCGGTGAGGTGCTGGGTGCTTCTCCCGCTGCTCCGCTTTCGCCCCAATCTCAACGAATCGTCCTAAATCTCATCGCGGGACGATGGGTTGACTGCTCCGCCGGCGACCTAGCGCGTCTGTGTGGCAAAAGCGCGGCAAGCGTCAGCGGCTATCTTTCGGAAATCGCCACTATTGCTCCTGGGCTAATCGCACGGGACGGCAAAAAGCGTGTGCTGTCCGATGCCGATTTGTCGACCGAGGCGCTGTTAAATGGGTTTGAGGACTATCTTCGCACACCAGTTTTAGAGCGAATCCGGCTCAAGAAGGTCATCGAGAGAACAGAGCTACGTGCCGTTGATGCGCTGCTTTCCGGTGTGTCTGCCCTTAGCTATATGTCCGACCTTGCTCATAATGATTCTGTCCCAACCGTTGCTCTCGAAAAGTATCAGGTAGATGCCTTAAGAGGGCATATGGGCGACAAATGGCTGGAGGCCCAGTGGTACGAACCGGCTGCTATCGAGATTGAGGTCTGGTCGTATCCCGTGGACGAGCCGTCCGATGTTAGTTTTGACGCGACGGGTTTGCAATGTGTCGACCCGTTCTCCTTATACGTTGCCTGCGCAAAAACGGATTACAAAGATGACCGTCTGCTCGATGCGGTCGAACAGCTCAGAAGGACGATATGTCAAAAGTGAGGGGAATAGAGCGATTTGTCGATGCCATGAGCGGCTGTAAAGGCGGTTACGTCCTTATTGGCGGGGGAGCCTGCAGCGTTCTGTTTGACAATGAGGGCGATTCGTTTAGAGCTACTGAAGACTTGGATGTCGTCGTAATTGTTGATGGGGAAGGCGTTGAATTTGCCACTGCATTGTGGGCATTTATCAAAGCTGCCAGATATGAGACTGGAAAGGTCGGCGATGGAAAGTGCACTTACTATCGGTTCTATTTGTCCGAAGGATCAAGGCAAGTCCTAGACTATCCCGGCCAAATTGAGCTATTTGCCCGACATCCTGATTATGCGCTCGAAGATGAAACGAGCGAGGTAGCTCCTCTTTCCTTTGACGGGGCCGTATCAAGTCTCTCGGCAATTATTCTCGACGGTGGCTACTACGAATTTATTCTCGATAACGCAACGAACGTAGAGGGCATTACGTTGCTCGATGCACTCCATATCATTCCCCTTAAGATGCGTGCGCACATTGATATCAACAGAAGTTATGAAGAGGGACGTCGTTGCAACAACATTGATCGGCGGAAGCACCGTTCGGATGTTGCTCGACTTACTGACTTGTTGTCGCCTTCGGCGCGTTTGGAGCTAACGGGGCAAATGAGGGTTGATGCGGAGGTTTTTCTTACGGACTTTGCTTCGTTATGTAAATCGGCAGACCAACCGTAAGGAAAGGGCGCGGCTTCAGGACACGTTATCGTTTCTCGAAAAGGTCTACCTATAGGCACCTTGATTCGTTATGTATAGCAAGGGGCTCTTCCGTTGATGAACGGAAGAGCCCCTTGCTGCGTTTTGATTGTTGTTGCTAGTCGGAGGCCCGCCGGAACGGGGCGCGGGCTTTGATCGATCGCGAGTTCCGCACGAGCCGGAGAGCACTTAATGTGCTCTCCGTGCGAGC
>CAVALS010000009.1:0-16608 GCA_963589385.1 Bacteroidaceae bacterium | reverse complement strand
AAGCCGTTTTGAAAATGCCTCACTGGTGACACGGATACCATGTTGCCGCTGTGGCTGCAGGCGATGACGAGCGACTTCTCGCCAAGACTCTTGGGAGCCATCAGGCAAAACTCGCGTGCCGTGTAGACCGTCGAGGTAAACGTGGTGGCCTCACGCTTGAGCAGCTCGTTGGCCGGCATGAGATCGATCATCGAACCGCCACAGGCGATCCAAAAGACGTTCTCGATCTTGCCCTTGCGCTCGATGATTTCCTGAACCAGATCATGTGTGTTCATGCTGATGCTCCTCCTTGTGGGGCGGCTTTGAACGACGACAGCTCGTACCTGCTGTCGTTCTATGTTGTCCTATTTATAGCACGTGTAACAACGCCCGTGAAGTCATCTCAGCAAATTTGTTCTATGTTGTTCTATCTGTGGACGTTAGATGTCGAAGACGTAGCGCGAGCCCACGATCTTTTGGCGGCCGAGCAGTAGAGGGCACCCGCCGGCGTCGGTAAAGTAGGCCTCCATATAGAAGAGCGGCTCGCCGACCGGCACCTCCAGCAGCGGGGCCGTCTGAACATCGGCAAGCGCAATCTCCACGGTGCAGGGGTCGGACTTGAGCGGCGCGCGACCCGAATGCTCGGCAACGAGCGCAAAGATTGAGTTATCGGTGAGGTCCTCGTCGGCCAGCATCTGCAGGTAGGGATGGTCGGCGAGCACAAAGGCGTTGTTCTCGAGCATGACGGGGATGCCGTCGGCCGTGCGCACGCGCTCGACCACGATAAGCTCGCAGCCGGGCTCCACGCCAAAGAACGCCGCATCCTCGTGCGTCGCCGCGACCACCGTGCGCGACACCAGACGCGCACCCGGCACCATGTCGTTGGCAGCACAACCCTCAGTAAAGCTCTGGACGTCACCCTTCTGGCGAATCTTGCGCTTGAGCTTGGGAGCGCACACAAAGGTGCCCCTCCCCTGCTGGCGGTTGAGATACCCCGCGCGCGACAGCTCCTCGATGGCACGGCGCACGGTGACGCGCCCCACGCCGTAGGACTTCGCGAGCTCCATCTCGGCAGGAATGCGCGAGCCAGCAGGGTACACGCCGCGCGCGATCTCGCCCTTTAGGTCGTCCATGACCTGCTGGTACAGCGGCACGGCGGGCACGTCAGTGCGGTCGGTTTTATCGTCGAATGCCATCGTTACGCTCCATCCCGCGCATGCTCGGACTCAAACTCTTCAATCGCCGTCATAAACTGCTCACCAAAGGCGTCGGCTTTTTTCTCGCCAATGCCGTTGACCTGGATCAGCTCGTCGCGCGTCTGTGGACGCAGGCGGCACAGGCCGCGCAGGGCCTTGTCGGAAAAGACCATATACGGCGCCATCTCCAGCTCCGTCGAGATCTCCTTGCGGAGGGCACGCAGGCGCTCGAACAGCTCGGCATCGTCGCCAACGCGCGGGCGCTGATCCAGCTCGGCCTCCTCGCGCAGCAGATCGACGGCGCGGCGGGCGCGGGCCGAGGCCTTGCGCTTGGACGCGCGACGCTTAACGGTAAAGGCGAACGCCTCGTCCTCGACCTCGCCGGCACGCGGACCCAGTCCCACGACCGGATACTGCCCCTGAGAGGTGGCCAAATAACCGCGACCACACAGCTGGCCGATGATGTCCTTGATGCGCCCGACCGATTCGCTCGACAGCTCGCCGTAGCCGCGCTCCTCGTCCAGATGCATCTGGCGAATGCGCTCGGTGTTGCCGCCGTGGAGCACGTCGGCGATCAGCGACTTGCCAAAGCGCATGGGACGCGTGGCCACATAGCGCACAGCGGCGCGGGCCATATCGGTGACGTCCTCGACCTCGAACTGCGTGAGGCAATTGCTGCAGTTGCCGCAGCCCTCAGCGTCGTCTGCCGTGCCGCCCGCGGCGGCTGCCGCATGCTCGGCCGCCGCCTCGTCGCCAAAGTAGCGCAGCATGTATTCGCGCAGGCAGCCAGTGGTATTGCAGTAGCCCTCCATCTGGCTGAGCAGGCGATAACGGTTCTGGAGCGCCCACGCGCGCTGCTCGTCGTCGAGCGCCTCGTCGACCGCATCGCCGCGGTCGATCAAAAAGCGGCGCATGCGAAAATCGTTACCGTTCCACAGCAGATGGCAGCTGGCCGGATCGCCATCGCGGCCAGCGCGGCCCGCCTCCTGGTAGTATGCCTCGATGCTCTCGGGCACGTTGTTGTGAATCACGTAGCGCACGTTGGGCTTGTCGATGCCCATGCCAAAGGCGTTGGTAGCAACCATCACCTGGATGTCGTCGTCGATAAAGGCACGCTGACTCTGGCGGCGGGCGTCGTTGCCCATGCCGGCATGGTAGCGGCCCACGCGAATGCCGCTGGGGCCCAGTGCCTCGGCAAGCTCCGCGGCCAGCGCGTCGACCGTCTTGCGGGTCGAGCAATACACGATGCCGCTCTCGCTCGAATGCGCAATCACGTAGTCGCGCACCCAGGCAGTCTTGGCCTTGTCGCCCATCTCCTCGCAACCAAAGTAGAGGTTCTTGCGATCGAAGCCCGTCACCACCGTCGCGGGGTTTTGCAGGCCGAGCATTTGCTGAATGTCCGCGCGCACACGCTCGGTCGCCGTAGCGGTAAAGGCCGCCACGATGGGGCGCTGCGACAGGGAATCGATGAACTCGCGAATCTGCAGGTAGGCGGGGCGGAAATCCTGGCCCCACTGGCTCACACAGTGGGCCTCGTCAATGGCCACGAGCGGCACGCCAATGCCGCCGTCCGCCGCAGCCTCCTGCGCAAAGGCTAAAAAGCGCGGCTCGAGCAGGCGCTCGGGCGCCACGTACATAAGCTGGTAGCGGCCCTCGCGTGCCCGTTTGAGCACGGTATTTTGCTGGGCCGGGGTAAGGCTGGAGTTGAGATAGCTGGGTCGCGCACCCGCCGCGAGCAACGCACGGGTCTGGTCCTCCATCAGCGACAGCAGCGGGCTCACCACAAAGGTGATGCCGGGCAGCATGAGCGCGGGCACCTGGTAGCAAATGGACTTGCCGGCGCCCGTGGGCATAACACCCAGCGCATCGCGACCGGCAAGGATCGCATCGACCATGCGGTCCTGTCCCGGGCGAAACGAGGTGTAGCCAAAATAGGCGCCGAGCGTGTCGAGCGCCATCTGCTGCATGCTATCAGTCATGGTTTCCTAACGTCCAAGTCATCTGCCGCCGATTATACGCCGCCACGCGGACCGGTGCCGCACGGCCGTCGGCCACGGGCAACGCAATCCAAAAGGAACGAGCGTGGGATTTTTGGACACTTTCCCAACGGCTAATCTCTTGACAAGCGCGCAAACGTTGCTGGTTGAGCATAAGTCAGCGAAAACGCCCCTAAGCGAGCAAGGTGACGTGAAAGAGGAGGGAAGCGTACTTCGGTACGCGACCGACGATTGAACGTCAGATTGCCGCTTAGGGGCGTTTGCAGCGTCGAGCCGTTACGCGGTTTGGTAAAACCGCGTAACTTACATGACCATAACGTAGCGCGATCCCACGTAGTACTGCTTACCCATCAGGACCGGCTCGCCATTGGGGCCGATAAAGCCGGCACGCAGGTTGAGCAGTGGATCGTGCGGAGCAATGCCCAACTCGGCCGCCTGCTCGGTATTGGCACGAACGGCCTCGACCGTGCGGTAACCAACCGAGACAATCGGCGTTCCGCCAACACGCTCGACCTCGGCAAAAATCGACTTGTCCTCAAGATCGGCCGTCAACAGCTCACGGTAGGCGTCAAACGGCACAAAGATGTTCTCCTCAAAAATGGGCTCGCCGTCGGCCGTACGCACGCGCTTGATGTGCAGCAGCAGCGCGTCCTTCTGCAGGCCAAAGAACTCCATCTCGTTTTGACGTGCCGGCACAATCTGGCGATCGACCACATGCGCGCCCGCCTTCATGTCATTATCGGCACACAGCGCGGTAAACGTCTGCAGCGTCGAAGCGTGGAACTGGCGGTTGATGTGCGGCGTGGAGACAAAGGTGCCACGGCCCTGCTGCTTAACCAGGTAGCCATCGGAGCACAGCTCCTCGACGGCGCGGCGCACCGTAATGCGGCTCACGTCGTACTGCTCGGCTAGCTCAAGCTCGGACGGAATACGCTCCTTGGGTGCATAAACACCTTTCTCGATCGCGTCCTTGATTTCGTCATAAATCTGCTGGTAAAGCGGTGCATTTTTGGGCGTAGGCATATCTAATCACTCTTATTGGAATATCGAAATAACTAATACGTATATAACGTCTAGTTTCATGTTACCTCATATTGATAAAACGATACACCCTCCCTACCAAAAAGCGACAGCTTCATTTTGGTAGGTTTTATCTGGGCAAACGAAGGCCTCCCGAAAGCAGCGAGGCTTTCGGGAGGCTCAAGCGGACAGGATTGCGCCAGGCCGGCAAAATGCCGGTACCCTACTTGCCGTCGTCCTGCTGCAGGCTGTCCTGCTCGCTGAGGCGCGCCTGCCTGCTGGCCATGCGCGCGGGCTTGTCGGGATCGGGTACGGCCGTGGGCATGGGCTCGTCGACATGACCGCCCCACCAGCCGCCCACAAAGTTGAGCGTGTGGAACACATTGATCACGGCGCCGGGATCAATGTCACACACCAGCTTGATAATGTCCTGACTCTCGTAGGTCGAGACAACGGCGTGCAGCAGATACATCTTTTCGCGGCTGTATCCGCCGATGACCTCGGCGCAGCTAATGCCATGCTGAAAATGGTCAACATAGGCGGTCATGACCTCGTCCGCCTTGCGCGTCGTGATCTGCAGCGTCACGCGGTCGTAGCGACGATAGAAGCTGTCGATGGTCTTGGTCGAAATAAACTGGAACACGATGGAGTACGCCGCCTTGTCCCAGCCAAACATAAAGCCAAAGATCGCCAGGATAAAGCAGTTGAAACCAAAGATGACGCCCCAGATGGTCTTGCCCGTGTGGTTGGAAACCCACAGCGCGATAAAGTCGGTGCCGCCGGTGGATGCGCCGGATTTAAGCGCGATGGCAGCACCCAGACCCGAGACCACGCCGCCAAAAATGATGAGCATGATCTTGTCGCCCAAAAACGGAGCGAAGTGAAAGACGTTGAGAAACAGCGATGAGAGCACGACCTGCATCATCGAGAAGATGACGAAGCGCTTGCTAATGCCGCTCCAACATAGGAGCGCCACGGGGATGTTGAGCGCGAGCATACCGAGCGAGATGTCGATGTGAACGCCGCCGAGCGAGGTAACGCGATCGAGCAGGACCGCGACACCGGTGAGGCCGCTCGGAAGCAGGTCGGCGGGTTGAATGAACGCCTGAATCAGGAATGTCTGGAGAACGGCGGAAATTGTGACCGCCACGGCAGTAATGGCGCGGCGGACGATGGTGAGGCGGCCGAGCACGAGCACGCGGTCCGTGAGCTGATCGATGGCGTTCGCCACGTAGGCTCCTTTCGAAGGCAGATGTGGTTGTGGGGCATGCCCGCGATTGTAGCATGGAGCGTGCGGGGGCGCTTCAATTCACCCTCCCTCGACAACCAAAGCGGGACCAGCAACCCCCACGACCAAAGGCCCAAATTACAAGTGAGTAGACTTTTTACGATCTGCCGAGCACACCCAAAACCGCCACCCCTGTGACCTGCGGTTTTACAAGAGCAGGTGCACTGTGTGCTCGGCCTGCGCCAAAAAGTCTACTCACTTAGCCCGAATCGAAGCCAAACGGATCAAAATCAAAACCAAATTGAGCCAGTCCACCGCAAAAAACGTTTGAACCCGTGCTTCTTGCGGTGAATTGACGTTACAGAGCGGCCAAAATGTCGGCTAGATTATCGATAACGGCATCGGCTCGCGATTGATCGAGGTTGACGCCCTCGTGCGGACGCAGCGCCAGGACTCGGGCGCCGGAGCGTTTGCCGGCCTCGATGCCTAAAGGCGAATCCTCGATAACCAGGCACTCGGCAGGCTCCACCCCCAGCGCCCCCATGGCGCGCAGGTAGATCTCGGGATCGGGCTTAAACGCACTGCACTCGTGACCACTGATGGTGTAGTCCAGCACGTCGGCAATGCCAGCGATCTCCACCAGCTCGTCAATAAGCTCGCGATAGGACGAACTCGCGATGGCACACTTCACGCCGCGCTCGTGCAGCTCGCGCATCACCGGCTCCGTCTGCTCGTTGAGCAGCTCGGCATACGGAACGGGGTGATCCGGGCTGTAGACCTGCTTGTACTCCACGCGCAGACGCTCGCGCAGCTCAACATCGTCGGGCACCAGTGCCTCCCAAATGGCAGGCTCGTTAGACCCTGAAAGATCGGGGATCTCGTCAAAATGGAACCCCTTCTCTTCCATAAACGCCACGCGACGACGGTTGTAGAACCACTCGGTATCGACCAGCACGCCGTCCATGTCAAACAGCACTGCCTTGATCATACGCATCTCCTTTCGATAGCAAAAAGGGGACGGGGCACAAACCCCATCCCCTCTCAATCAACCCGTAAGGTCTACTTACTTGTGCTTAGTAGGAAAGCTTCCACATGTAGCGACGCATGGTCAGCGGGTGCTGACGGGCCTCGGCGATCTGGTTGCCGTACTCGCGCATAACGGCGAGGTGCAGCAGCGGGTTGAAGTAGGTGATAACGCTCGCGGGCACGGCGTCAGCCAGGCCGTAGTCCTTGGAGTCGATCAGAGCGACCTTGGCGCCCATGCGCTCAAGGAAGGTGAGGGCGCGGGCGTCCATCGGACGGGTGGCGCCATCGGACATGAAGAAGACGTAGGGCTTACCCTCGGTGGAAACCTCGAACGGACCGTGGAAGTACTCGCCGGTGTTGTAGGCGGCGGCGTCGATCCACTGCATCTCGGTGAACAGGAAGGCGGCGTGAGAATAAGCCATCTTCTCGGAGGCACCGGAAGCCATGAAGTAGATCATCTTGTCGTCCTTGAAGTCCTCGGCGAACTTCTTGGCGAGCTTCTTGCAGTGCTGAGCGGCGTTCTCGCAGAGATCGAAGACGTTGGTGAGGCCGGTGATCATGTCCTCGTAGTGGTCATAGCCCTCGGTCTGCTGAAGGATCTCGACAGCAAGAGCGATGGCGTAGCCAGGCTTCTCGCACTTGGCAGCGTAGTTGGCGTGGAAGCCGTGGACGATGACGTGGTCGGCGTCGACGGTCAGAGCGGAGCCAGCCTTGTTGGTGAGGGAGACGACCGGGCAGTTGTGCTTCTTGGCGGTCTTGTTGGCCTCGACGGTCTCGGGCGTGGAGCCACCGAGGGAGCAGGTGATCACGAAGGTGTGCTCGTTGACCCAGGAGGGCGTGTCGTAGTTGAACTCGTTAGCGGTGAAGATCTGAACGTTCAGCTTGTCCGTGTTGTTGGCCAGAAAGTACTTGGCGGGGTAAAGGTCGGACATGGAAGCACCGCAGCCGACGAAAGCGACGCTGTGGATCTCGTGGTTGGACAGGACGTCAGCGACGATCTGCTTAGGGAGGTTAAGGTCGATCTCGTACATCTGACACATTCCTTTCGATTTTTGCGGCGCCACATTGCCGGGCGCTCGCAGGGTTACCGTGGTTTGGACCGAGTCGCCGGCCCGTTGAGGATGCGACAAGGGGACTGTCCCTTTGTCACATTTTGGGGATGGAAGCCTGCCTGGGGTATGGGATGCCAGGCAGGCCCCCGGGGGAAAGCGGTTAGGCGCTTAGTCGCGACTAGGCCAGGATGCCGGCCGCGGAGAGGGCGATACCGCCCACGATGGCGATCACGAGAAGCCAACCGGTGTTGACGTTCTTCTTGATGAGCCAGTACATAAGGCCGGTGAGGCCAAGGGAGATCATCTGGGGCATCATGCCGTCCAGGATGTCCTGGATAACGACGGTGCCCTCAGCGAACTGCAGCGGGGTGGTGGCGCCGATCAGCGTAGCGATCATGCCGCCCACGGACATAAGACCCACGATGCCGCAGACATACATGAGCTTCTCCATGAGGTCGCCGCCCTGAAGCTTGCTCAGGTACTCGTGGCCGCCCTGATAGCCCATCTTGGCTGCGAACCAAGTGATCAGCACAGAGGGGACGATGGAGATGAGCATGGCCAGGATCGGGCCCATGATGGAGCCCTGCTGAGCCAGCTGAACGCCCAGGCCAAAGGCGATAACGCGGATGGTGCCCTGGAAGAAGGAGTCACCGATGCCGGAAAGCGGACCCATGAGGGAGGTCTTGACCGCGTTGATCGAATCGGGATCGAAGTTCTCGGGGTCCTTGGCGTACTCCTCCTCCATGGAGGCGGAGAGGCCCAGGATGAAAGCGCTCGTCTGCGGGGTGCAGTTGTAGAACGCCATGTGACGGTGGTAAGCCTCTTTCTTAGCAGCGAGCTGCTTGGGGTCGGACTCATCCGGATAGAGGCGATCGAGCGTGGGAACCATGCCGTAGAGGAAGCCCATGTTCATCTGACGCTCGTAGTTCCAAGAGGCCTGGATGGCCCAGGAGCGCCAGAAGAACTGGCTGACCTTCTTGTTCAGGGACACGTCCTTGGTTGCGGTTGCCATAGTGTGTTCCTCCTTAGTCTTCGTCGTCTTCGAGCGGATCGTAGTCGGAATCGACACCGGCGGCTGCATGGGAACCGTTGAACTTGAAGCCCATGAAGACGACAGCCAGGCACACACCGATCAGAGCGACCGCGATGACGGACAGGTTGAGGTAAGCGGCGAGCAGGAAACCGATGAACAGGAACGGAGTCATACCCTTCTTGATCATCATGGTGAGCAGCAGGGCCAAGCCGTAGGCGGTCATGATCTTGGTCGAAACGTTAAGACCAGTGGACAGCCACTCGGGAACCATGTTGACGATGGCCTGAACCAGGTCGGTGCCAACAAAGACGGCGAGGAAGATCGGCAGGAAGTACATGACAGCGTACAGACCGGAGCCGGCGCAGATGTGCATACGGTAGGCGGTCTTGAACTTTCCGTTATCGATCGCGCTATCGGCCACATGGGTGAGGGCGGCGATGATGGAACGGAACACGATGCCGAGGAGCTGACCCAGGACGGCAACCGGGATGGCGATCGTCATGGCGGTCTCGGCGGAAGCATCGGTCAGGCACGCAAAGGCAGCGGCCACGATGCCGCCCAGGACCATATCGGGCGGAACGGCGGCGCCGACCTGCACCAGGCCCATGGACACGAGCTCGACGGCGGCACCGACGGCAAGGCCGGTGGGCACATCGCCCAGCAGCAGACCGACGAGCGTAGCGCCAACGAGGGGCTGCTCGAAGTTAAGACGACCGAGCAGGCGGGAGTCCCACATGCAGAACACGCCGACGAGGCCGACGAGCACCGCACTGATGAACGTATTCATACCCTTCTCCTTTCAGTCAGGCAAAAGCCTGGTTGATTACAGCTTGGCGTCGATGTCGACGCTCTGATACGTAGGGGTCTGCTGGACGTAGAGCTTGATGCCCATGTCGAGCAGCTGGTTGACGTCGGCCTTCTGGTTGGCGTCGAGGAAGACGGAGCTGTCCTTGCCGCCGACCTGATCGGCACCGTCGTGGTTGGCGGTGGCGCCCAGGTTGATGGCGTCGAGCTTGTAGCCCTGGCAGAACTGCAGCATCTCGGCCGTGTTGCCAAAGACGAACATGACGCGCTCGCCGAGGGTGTTGAGCTTGTCCATCTTGGCGAGGGCACGCTCGACGGTGAAGACGTTCAGGCGCACGCCCTGGGGCTTGGCCAGCTTAAGAGCGCCCTTCTTGATGTCATCGTTAGCGGCAGCGTTGTCGACGACGATGATGCGCTCGGCCTGAACCTTGGTGGTCCAGGTAAAGACGACCTGGCCGTGCAGCAGACGGTAGTCAAGACGTGCGAGGACGATCTTGGCGGGACCGGAGCTGTGACGGGGAGCCTTGGCCTTCTTAGTGGGGGCCGCGGCAGCCTCGATCGGTGCGTTGGGGTTGGTCAGACCGGTGCGGGCCTCGTTGATGAGGGCCGCGAGCTCGGCACCCTTGACGGGGACGGGGCTCATAGCGAGCGTGAGCGCCAGCGGGATGTTGAAACCGCTGACAACCGTGAACTTCGTGCCGTTCTTGGAAAGCTCGACCATGTTGTTGTTGACCGAGCTGCCGAGCATATCGGTCAGCACATAGACGGTGTCGTCCGCGTTGAACGTGGCGATCATGGCGTCCACCTTATTGGTGATGGGCTCCTTGTCGTCACGAGCAAGCGACACGACGTGGACGTTCGACACGTCGCCGAGAACCATCTCGAGCGTGTCTTTGGCGCCTGCGGCCAGGCCGCCATGAGATGCGAGAATGATCTGATTCATCTTGCCTCCTCCTTTTCGTTATGGTCATTATAACGTCTTATACGTTGCTTATATTGCTAATTAGTATAAAGACCGTTCGCGGGTGAAAATCGACCGTTGACGGGTTTAACGTAATCGAAACGTTGGGGCTGGGTAGGCCGGCGCTGGCTGGATAACCCCAGGTCAGACCCTGCGCGCAATCCCCTATCGCACGAAGTACCAGGGGCTTTCCTGCACGGTGGGCTCCAGCGCGATACCGGTGCGCTCCTTAAACAGATCCATGTCCTGAGATTTTTCGGTCCACCACGCGTTGGGTTTAAAGGTCATGCTCTCAATGACATGACCGACAAACACACTGTTGCGTAGCTTGGAGAAGTTGGTGTTCATAATCAGAATGGACGCGAGCACCAGCACGATGCCCAGGACCTTGATCGCGCCGGCGGGCTCGGCATAGATGCCAATACCGACCAAAACGGTCGCCACGGTTTCAAACGAAGCCACGACCGGCACCTTCGACGTCTCAAGATCCATCGAAAGGCCCTGCATATAGAAGATGTACGCAAGAGCCGTCGGAATAAAGCCAAAGCCCGCGAACAGCAGAATGAGCTGCGGGGACATTGCCGCGGCCACATCGGACCACGGAGCCGAAAGCACTGCCATAAAGCATCCGCCAAAGACAAAGCCCCAAAACGTCACCGCCAGAGGATGCAGCGTCTTGGTGGCCATGCGACTAAACACAGCCAGTAGCGCACCGCAAAGTCCGGCGATCACACCCGACACGACGCCCCAAGCCGAGAAATGGAAACCGGACAGGTCGCCGCTCGTCACCGCGAGCACGCAACCCACAATGTTAAAGACGATGGCGACGAGCTTGTTGGGGGTCACGTCCTCGCGATAAAGCACGCGGCCGAGCACGACGCCAAACACCGGTGAGGTGTAAAGCAGCACCGAGGCCGTGGACATGCCCACCTCGCCCATGCACTCGTAATAAAGCGTGTTAGCGGTGGCGAGGCCGATAATGCCAAGAAGCGCGCAGGGAACAAGCTCTTTAGGACTTGCCTTGAACAGTGCCATGGCACCCGAGGCTTTTCCCTCACGAGCACCTCCCTGGCAACCTATAAATGCCAAGACCGGAGCCATTAAGACGGCACCCGACAACAGGCGAAAGGCCGCCATGCTCTGAGACGAAACACCCAGGGCCGATATTCCGTTAACAAAGATTCCGATGGTGCCCCACATAAGCGCGGCGATCAGCACCAGCACATAGCCCAGATTGCTTTTCTTCAACGCAGCCTCCTCGGTATTATTTCCAATATGTTTCGTACTACGTTATAGTCGTTATATACATTTTTCAAGACACAAATCGCCGAACGGAAAAATCTGCTCGCCCACACACTCATTGGGTAGTCATTGGGGACGTCCCCAACGACTAGGACTGTCCCCAACTGCCGGCAGAAAAGGAACGTCCCCAAGTGCCACATCTGGACGAAGGCGACGCCGACGTTTTGGCAACATCAGCGAGCGCCCGTCATTTGAGCCAAGGTGCCGTGAAATGAAAAGGCGCTGACCTTTTGGTCGCGCCTTTGAAATTGAACGGCAGATTGGCCAAATGCCGGGCGCGCAGCGTCGGCTGGTCCGCCGTTCGGTAGAACGGCGGAACTAATACTCCTAATACTCAAGCTTCCACATGTAGCGGCGCGTCATGTAGTCCTTGTGTGTGACGGCAGAGAGTGCGCGCATGTAGACGTTGTTGAGGATCGGGGCAAAGATCAGGTGGTTGAAGTACTCGCTCACGCTGTCCTTGATGTCGTTGAGGCCGAGCTCCTTGGCGTCGAGCTGATAGACGCGCTCGCCACCATACTGGTTAACGAAGCGGATGCCGCGCTCGTCGTTGCAGCGGCTGCGGCCGACGCTGATGAGCTGGAACAGCGAGGTGCGCTTGTCCAGGATCTCGAAGGGGCCATGGAAGAAATCGCAGGTGTTGATGGTGCAGGAGTCGATCTGCAGCATCTCCTGCACGTTGCAGATGCTAAAGACGTAGGCGGCACCAAAGAGCGGACCCTGAGCCATCACGTTGATGCAGGGCTTGTCGGCGTTCTGCTCGGCCCACTTAGCGGCGAGCGGACGGGTGTACTCGACGGCCTTGCGATAGATGGGGTCGACCAAGTCGAACGCGGCCATAGCGGTCTCGTACTCGGCATAGCCCTCGGTCTGCTGCGTGAGCTCCATTGCGATCATGGTCACGACGGCGGAGTTGGTGCGGCCCATGCAGGACTCGTCGACAGCCAGGCTATCGTACTGGATCTTGTAGTCGCAGACCTCGGTGAGGCCGGACTCGTCAACATAGATGGCGATGGTGCTGGCGCCGTGGTCCTTGGCGACCTGGGCGGCGACGATGGTCTCCTTGGTGCCGCGCATGGACACGACGACGGCCAGGGTGTTCTCGTTGACGTAGGCCGGGGTAGCGCGCACGAACTCGTTGCTGGTGTAGCTGGAGCTCACGACCTGCGTGGCCTCGTGCTCCATAAAGTACTGGGCAGGATAGTTGCCACCGTTGGATCCGCCGGCGCCGATCCACACGACGCGCTTGATGCCGCCCTTGTCTGCCTTGTCAGCCAAAACCTGGGAGACGACATCCTTAACCTGTTCCTGAGTAGTCATCGTGCATCAGCCTTTCTTCTCGTTTGATGCTCTCGATGGCATACAAGTTACATACATGTTTTGGTTATGTCGACTAGTTGTATGCTATATTTGTCTTAGAAAATTTGCTGGTGTTGTTTTTGATAATTAGCTATCAGCGGTTTTGTTGTTGTATTGGATACATGCTCGATTAGATTCGCATACAGGTTAGATACAGGTTGATCGCATGAACGCTTCGTCTAAGAAGAAACTAGCCCAATACGAGCGCTTGGCGGACATGCTGCGCGACCGCATCGCCTCCGGCACCTACGCACGCGAGGACAAGCTGCCGTCCGAGATGGAACTCATGGACGAATCGGGGCTGTCGCGCAGCACCGTGCGCCACGCCCTTAAGGTGCTCGTTGATGAGGGCCTGGTGCGCACCGAGCGCGGGCGTGGCGCCTTTGTGGCCGACACGCCCGCGCTCCACGAGAACAACCTGGTGTTTTCGAGCTATACCAAGCAGGTCGAAGGCCAGGGCATGAAGCCCACCACGCGCACCGTGGACTCGGGCTTTGCCAAGGCGGCCGGCAGCATAGCTAAGTTCTTTGACGCCGCCGTGGGCAGCAAGCTCGTCAAACTTGTCCGCCTGCGCTACCTGGACGACGCGCCGCTGTGCCTGGAGACCACCTACCTGCCGCCGAGCTTTGGGTCGCTCATCGATCGCGATATCAACGGTTCGCTCTACGCCACGCTGCGACAGGAGTTCCATCGCGCACCGGCACAGGGGCATAAGACCTTTGAGGTGTGCTATGCCTCACAAAACGAGGCGTTTTTGCTCAACGTTGAGCGCGGGCAGGCGCTGATCCTGATCACCGACTACGTCTACGACACCGACGGCCGCCCGCTCCACGTCTCCAAGCGCATCCAGCGCACCGACCGCGCCAAATACACCGAGCCCATCGGCTAACCTGCCAAAATAAACCTGTCCCTAAATGGTGGGTTTGGGGAGGTCGGGAAACCAGGTTGGTTTGGGTTGGTTGGGTGTGCGCTCGGCCAGGACCAGCTCCATCCAGCACATGTCGTACCAGCGGCCGAACTTTTGGGCGCAGCGGTCGAAGGCACCCACCAGGCGATATCCCATATGGGCATGGAAATCCTGACTGTTGTGCGTCAGGTATTCGTCGTCCTTGTCGTGCGGCACGGCGATGAGGGCGCACATGTTGGTGATGCCCATCGCGACCAGGCATTGCTTGAGCGCGTCGTACAACTTGCGGCCCAGCCCGCCGTGGCGCACGTCGCGCGCCAGGTAGATCGACGTCTCGACCGACCAGTCGTATGCCTCGCGGCTGTTAAGCGGACTCACATAGGCATAGCCTACCGGACACCCGTCCAGCTCCATCACCAGATACGGGTAGCGCTTGAGCGTACGCTCGATGCGCCCGGCGAACTCCTCAACGCTCGGCACCTCGTATTCGCAGGTAATCGCCGTCTGGCGCACATACGGCTCATAGATGGCAAGCAACGCCGGTGCGTCTTCGGGCGTCGCCAGGCGAATCGTCGGCTCGGACATCTCGTTCATACAACCCTTCTCTCTCAAAAACAAAGGCCGCCTTGCGCCAAACCCAGCGCAAGGCGGCCCTCGTCATTACATCAGGCTACAGAACCGCCGCCAACGCGTCGATATCCTCCTGCGTCGTGGCCCAGCTGGTGCAAAAGCGCACCACCGTGTTGGTTTCGTCGCACTTTTCCCAGTACTCGATCGCCGCATGCTCGCGAATGCGGGCCATGTCCTCGTTGGGCAGAATCACGAACTGCTGGTTTGTGGGCGTCTCCAAGAAGAACTGGTAGCCGTGCTCGTGCAGCACGCGACGCAGCGCCTGAGCGGTCTCGATCGCCTGGCGACCAATCTCAAAATACAGGTCATCGGTAAAAAGAGCCTCAAACTGCACGCCCGTCAGGCGGCCCTTGGCAAGCAATGCGCCATGCTGCTTAATACGCGGAATGGGATGCGCCGGGGCGTGCATGCCGCAGAACACCACAGCCTCGCCGCAGAGAGCGCCGCACTTGGTGCCGCCGATGTAGAACACGTCACACAGCTGTGCCAGCTCGGGCAGGGTAATGTCGCACTCATCGGCCGCCAGCGCATAGGCCAGGCGGGCACCATCCACAAACAGCGGAATCTCACGCTTCTGGCACACCGCATGAATCGCCGCGAGCTCGGCCTTGGAATACAGCGTGCCGTACTCGGTCGACAGGCTCACGTACACGGCGCCCGGGAACACCGTGTGCTCGTAGCTCTCGTTTTCGTAGAACACCTGGATATAGTTCTCCAGATCCTCGGCGTGCATCTTGCCCTCGTAGCCGGGGATGGTGAGTACCTTGTGGCCGCCAAACTCGATGGCGCCCGCCTCGTGGCAGGCGACGTGGCCAGTCTCAGCAGCAACGACGCCCTCGTACGGCGCGAGCAGCATGTCGATCACCGTCGCGTTGGCCTGCGTGCCGCCCACCAGAAAAAACACGTCGGCATCGGGGGCCTGACAGGCCTCGCGGATAAGCTGCTTGGCACGCTCGGTGTGTGCATCGGTACCATAGCCGGGCTGCGGCTCCATATTGGTGTCGACGAGCGCCTGCAGCACTGCCGGATGTGCGCCGTGGGAATAGTCGTTGTTAAACGCGAGCATGGCAATCCTCTCTTACCGGGTATCGGCCAGATGATTCAAACGGAGCTATTGTACGCCGTTGGGATAGGCAATGCGCGCGGCAAGGCACTCAAGTGCCAGTACCAGAGCAAAGCCGCAGCTCACGTCACTCAAAAAGTGCGCTCCGATCACGATGCGGCCAAACGCGACGAGGGCCGCGACCACAGCCGCCGTCCAAAAGACCACACGACGGCGCGACGGCTTTTCCTTAAAGGCCACCGCGGGAAGCCCGGCGAGCATAAGGCCGATCGCCGCGTGCGCCGTGTGTCCACTCGCAAACGACTTAAAGCCGTCCTTGACGACACCGGCGGCAATATAGGCCCACTTGTCGGGGTTGCCGATCACCCACCACGGCTGAAACTCGAGCCCTTGCGTCACCTCGATCACGCGCATGCGCGGGCGCGACCACAGCGGCTTGACGATCACGTTGAGGATGATGGCCTGAGCGATCCACACGGCAAGCACCATCAACGCCCAGCGTGTGAGCTCGTCGGGCTCGGTCGTGCGCGTGAGGCGATAGACGATAAGGTTGGCGACGATGGCCAGCACAAACGTCAGCATCAACTGAGCCGCGATGAGTTTGCCGCCAACCCTCAGGGACGAAACGATCTCGTAGCCGGTCAGGCCAACATTGACGAGGATGCCGAGCACGGCGAGCCATTCGCTCCCCCTGGAGTCGGGACGCACCGCGCGTACGAGCATAACGCCCGCGACGCTCGCCGTCAGCTCGAACGGCAGCTCGCCGGCGGCCTCGATAAAGCGACCGTACATGCTGCCGATATTGAACAGCGCGCTCGAGATCTGATAATCGAAGAAACTGCCCACGCCCAGACAAAGGCACAGGACAACCGCGATAATGGCGACATCTTTCTTATAGATGTATCCGAACATGCTTTCCTTTCGATGGAGCCAGATTGCCCAAATGGGGCGTTTGCAGCGTCGACCCGCTAGTCGTCGTCGCTAGCACCCAACTGCTGCAGCAGCATGAGCGCCGCGGCCACCGGGCCGGTGCCGTCGTTGGCGTCGAGAC
>CAVALS010000008.1:0-4277 GCA_963589385.1 Bacteroidaceae bacterium | reverse complement strand
TCCTGCGCATCGCGCGGCAGAATGTTCACATGCAGATGGTTGTTACCGATGTGCCCCCAGGCAGCAGATTCAAGCCCGCTTTCGGCCAGTGTGCGGCGATAGAGGGCCACGACATCGGCAAGGCGTGCATTGGGCACCGACATGTCCGAACCCAGTTTGGTGATGGTGGGATCCGTGCGGCGGCGCTCGTCGATAAGCATATTGACGCTCTCGGGGACCGCATGGCGGAAGAACCGCTGGCACTCGCGATCAACCTCGGTGCGCGCGACCCATGTCGCATCGTCGCGGCCACCCGCAAACTCGAGCACCCATCCCAGGTGGTACAGTTCCTCGGTCGCCTGGGCCTCGTCATCGCAGTCGAGCTCCACGTAGACACAGACCTTGGCCTCTTTGTCGAGCGCCGGCAGCGAGGCAAACGCTGTCGACTGCTCGCGCTGGCGACGTAGAATATCCAGGGCGCCAGCGTCGAAGTACTCGATGGCAGCCGCATGGGACAGGACGGGACGCACGGAATCGGTAAAGGACACGGCCTTGTCTTCGCTATCGAAAAAGCAGCTCACACCCCAAACGACCGCAGGCGCCGCCTGCAGGGCGATCTCGAGCTCGGTAATGACGCCGAGTGTGCCGCACGCACCGATAAAGAGGTCGATGGCGTCCATTTCGTCCGCAACGAAATAGCCTGAGGCATTTTTTGTCTTGGGCATGGTATAGCCGGGAAGATCGAGCTCGAGCGTACGGCCCGCTGCCGTCACGAGCGACAGGTGGCGGCCCTGGGCAAAAGCCTCGCCGCGCTGAAGCTCAAGCAAATCGCCATCAGCCAGCGCGACGTGGAGTCCCGTGATATGCGGGCGCATGGGGCCGTAAGCGTAGCTGCGGGCGCCGGAGGCGTTGCATGCCGCCATGCCGCCCAGACAAGCAGACGCCTCGGTGGGATCGGTGGGAAAGAACTGCTCGGGGGCCTCTTGGAACTCCTCGTAGGCCTCAAGCGATGCCTGGTCCCAACCAGCGGTCGGCAGCACCTTCTTGCTCAGCTGCTTGCGCAGCTCCGAGAGAACAACGCCCGGCTCCACGCGCAGCAGAAATTGGCCTTGTTCATCGCGGCGAATGCCCAAGTAGCGATTCATACGGGAAGTATTGAGGATATGCCCGCCGTGGGGCACGGCACCGGCGGCAAGGCCGGTTCGGGCGCCCTGAACCGTTACCGGGACACACTCGGCATGGAGCTTTCCCAAAATGGTGCGGACCTCGTCTTCCGTCGTCGGAAACGAGATGCTCGAGGCCTCGCCCGATGCGCGAGACTCATCGCGACCATACTCTTCGAACTCGTCGGTGAAGGGTTTAATGGTTGCAGACACGCGAACTCCCCCTTTAGCTAACTACAGTGTTTGCAGGGAGATGTTACCGCATCGTTTCGTCGACGTGTTCGAGACCGTCTCCATAATTGGCGATTTTTACGTTCGTGCAATTCGGCGAACGGCAAGGCTTCCTCGGCAGACGATGCTTTTGACACATATGGCCCCGCCGTCGCCGACCGCGCGATTGTCGCTCGAAAAAAAAAGTTGGAGTATTTTTTGACGCCTTTTACCTGCGGAGACGCCAATCCGTCAAGCATTTGGTCAGAAATTGGTCAAGTAGCGGCTGATACGGTCGGCGTCGACAGCCAAAACCGATAGAAGTTTTGGCCCCAGAAGCAGGGAGGTTCCCATGGCATATTACTGGCCCCAGTACGGCATCGCCATCGAAGTCGACGACGATCCCCATCTCCTGCCTTTCGACGAAGAGGCATTCCCCGATACGACGGTCTACCACGTTACCACCGATGTGATCTGCGACCCCGAGTCGTTCTCGGCGCTCGCCCACCACATCGCGCATATCCACGACATCGAGCTCCCTCCCGACTTCGACGAGCTCGTCTACTCGCGCCGTCTGATGCTTCACATGCTCTTTGGAGCGGACCCGTCCACCTTTGCGCGCATCTATACCGCCAAGGATGCCGCATGATCGCGAAGAAGCCACCCCACTTTGCAGGCCTGGGGCATCGCAGGAAGCTCATCGTTGCCTGCCTGGCCATCGTCTGTGCCCTTGTCGCCGTAGGACTATACGCTTGGCAGTCGCAGCCCGTACCCGAGGCGGGCGCTTCGGTCACGACGGCCGAGGGCAAAACGCGCCGGGAAATCCAAGATGAGCTCGACGCCATCGTCCGCGACAACATGATGACGATTTCGGTCGCGCCGGTCGCTCAGCTGCAGGAGGACGGCAAGCTGCGCGTCAACGTGCAAAACGTCCAAGACAATAAATTTCCCCAGCGATTCCGCGTCATCCAAAACGACGAGACCATGTACGAATCCGGTGTGGTCGAGACCGGCAAGACAATCGAGACGTGCCCCGCCGGCGACATCAAAGAAGGCGAGGCGTACATCGAGATCCAGGCACTCGATGCCAAGACCCTCGACAGCCACGGCAATCCGACACGTGTCAAGGTACGAGTTGAGCAAGCCGAGAACTAGCCTTCCGGCCGACGCGGCACCGCATGCAATTCACCAGCATTCGTCCAATCATCGCGGGGACGGCCCGCGGCGAATAGAAAGGAACGACCATGGACATCACCAGGAACATGAACGGAGTCAGAGCGCTCGTCGTGGGCACAGGGCTCGCGCTCGCAATGGGCGCCGCCCCGACGCCAGCTATGGCAGCCGGGCGCGTTGGAACCACGAAGGTAATGGTCAGGACCGAGATCGACAACGTTGAGTTCAAAGTTCCGACGGTTATTCCCTTCGTCGCCAAGGCCGACGGCACGCTTCAGGGCCCCTCAGAAGACGCGACCACCATCGACAATCATTCGGCCTACGGCATCCATGTCACCAACATGAAGATCGACGCCATGAACACCTGGACCATTGCCGCCGACGCCAAGGCCGGAACCGCGCAGAACTCCATCGACTTTAAGGTCGGCCCCGACGGCGCGCTCCAGAACGCCAGCGCCGCAATGCAGGGGACGGGCCTCGATCTTTCCAAGAATGCAGCCTTCGACATGGGCTACCAGGGCATTGCCGGCGGCACGGACAAAATCAAGCTCAAGACAAGCGGAAACGTCGCCCGCGTCACGCGCGACATCTTCCGCGTAACCGGCGAAGGCGATCAAGTTGCAACGATCACCTGGACGGTCGAGCCCGGTGCGCACACGGCATAAGGCCGTCGCCCTGGCCGCCGCCGTCAGCATCCTAGCGTTTGGGCCAGCCATGGCCTTTGCCCAGCAAGAACAGGCGCAGGCCGCCACGCAGGTGACGGTCGACCTCTCGGAGCTCGACCGCGGCAACTGCAAGGAACCGTTGGCACAGACAGACGACAGACGATGGCTCTTGGCAGCAGGCGCCACGACAGCAGGCGCGGGAACCGCCGGCCTCGGTCTGCACATCAAACGCAGCCAGAAACAAAACATGGACAGGCCGCACTAAATTAGCTAAGGAGACCCCATGGCATCGAAGAACCTTTTGCCCGTCGTCGCACTCTGCGGCGCGCTCGCAACCGGAACGCCTGTCGCCGCTTGGGCGACTCCCGCCATGGCGGACTCCTTACCAGCAGCCCTAAGTTCCGCACCAAATCCGTCGAGCGCCATTGCGTGCGAGCGTTTTTCGATCGCACAGGCCGCGATCTCAACCTCGGGATGCCTTCGTCGTAATACGGACGGCTCGATAGTCGTGGATATCAAGCGTTCGAACAAGGCAAACGGCTCCCAGGCGGGGTGCGCCGTCTGCATGTGGCGCTCGGTTGTGCTCGATGCGGATGGCGATCCATGCAATTTAGAGCTGCGCATCGACATCGCTTCGGTCGATGACTCGGCGAACGGAGCGAAGGTCGCCTTCGACGGTACGTTTTTTGAGAAAGGAGGCGGTATATGTCTGGGCTGCGCCGCCGCGAATGCAGACGGCACGCAGCCCACCCTCTCATTCACGACATCGTTGCGACTGACCAAAGCCGACACCGATGCCATCGCGGCGGGAGAAGCGTCCCTGCTGTTCTACGCCGTCAGCACCAAAGACACAGACGCTCATTTCGAGAAGCCAGCCGGATCACTCAGCCTTACACGAGGGATAGAGACAGGCCCTATTGAAATCGATGCCCACGCGCAAAGCAGGCAACGCATTCTTGCCGACCCGGCGCTTCTCGAAATGGAGTGGAACGGATCCGGAGCCATCGGAATTCTTCCCTCCGCGCTTGACGCCAAGACGCTCCCCTCAAACGACGAACCCATCAACGCAACCATACAAGAAGAGAGC
>CAVALS010000007.1:0-15017 GCA_963589385.1 Bacteroidaceae bacterium | reverse complement strand
CCCACGCCGCACTACGCGCACATTCCGCTGCTCATGTCACCGGACGGCCGCCGCCTTTCCAAGCGCGATCGCGATCTGGACCTGGGCGAGCTCCGCACCCGCTTTGGCACACCCGAGGCACTGTTGGGATGGCTCGCCGGGCAAACAGGCGTCGCGCCGGACACCACGCCGCGTACCGCCGAGCAGCTGGTCGAGCACTTTAGCTGGGACGTCATCCGCGCGCATCGGGAGAACATCACTGTAACGGTCGAGTAGCCAGCCACCCCGCCTCTACGCAACATCCCAGGGCTGGAGTTCGTCGCCCAAGCGAACGATGCAGTCGTAGAGCACGGTGTGACGCTCGGCCGGGTTGGCGTCACGATGAAAATGCCCGTAGTACCAGCGCTTGTAGTCCAGGTGGTCCTCCAGCTCGTCGAAAAACGTGGTGAGTCGATCGACATCGGGATAATTCCAGCCAGGTGCCGGGTAAAGCGTGGGCGAAAGCATGCGCGTGGAGCAGGTATGGGTGATCGCATAGTCGACCGTCCAGCCCACGCTGTCGAGCTTTGCCCGCGCCTCCTCAAAGTTGCGCTCGTCCGGCAGCTCCTGCGGCCACCAGCTGGAATACGGAATGCGGTATTCCTTGTCCACGCTCGTGGCGCCGCCCATGGTAAAGACCGTTGAGCCGTCGAGCTCAAAAACCTCGCCGCGCGTCAGGCGCCGTATGGGCGAGGTATCCGACAGGCGCTGCGTCAGCCCACCGTGCCACAACTCCATGGGGCGTTCCGCCCAGTGATCGAAACGCTCGTGGTTGCCGTCGACAAACAGCACGGTATAGGGGCGCGACTCCAGCCAGGCGATATCGGCACATTCCTCGGCAGAGAAATCCCATGGAAAGCCAAAGTCGCCCGCGACAATCAGATAGTCGTCGCCCGTCAGGCTATCCCCAAGCTCCCAATCGCGGAGCTTTTGCATGTCGAGGCCGCTGTGAATATCGCCCGTCACATAGACCGTCATCGGATTACCACTTCCCTGTAAGTCGCTAGCCCACATTCTGCACGATCACTAAGCCAACCGTTCCAGCCCTTCCATCCCTTAGGGCTTACCCTTCGTTCTTCCATCCAAACGGGTCAAGCACCCAAAAAACCAGATCGAGCACGCCGCCGGTCATCATGGCGCCGGCAAGGGCCATGCAAACGTGCAGAGAACTGGCACTTCGGAGCACGTCGAATGGCCCCAAAACAGCCAGCAGCGCGACCGCTGCGCCGGCAAGGCACAACGCGAGGCACGGCCCCGCGTCCTTGACGCACTTCTTTGCGAGATGCTTGGTGTTATCGCTCATTGGTATCGAACTCCTTAGAGGGTCGTTGTTTGGGTACATGCCGCCGCGGCAGAGCAGGGCGGCAGGGTAAGTGTCCCATGCCGTGCGGACATCAATGGAGAAACCGCCTGCTCGACCAACCTTTGACGCCGTTTTGCACCGGCACCACATCCCCCGCTATCGAGGTCTAATACTTTTCCCACCGCTACCCAAAAACTCATCCAACATTAATCTTGGCTCAAGAATCGCTTAATCTATAACCTGCACTATAGAGTTCGACCAAGGGCGGGGCGGCGCCGCGCAACGCAGGCCGCCGAATGCAACGCTCACGCCCGGGCAAATCGCCCGGCGTCGTGCCCATCGAACGAAAGGACAGGTCATGGACGACCTCGAAAAAGTTGAAACTATCCGCACCAAGTGCAACGTGAGCTACACCGATGCCAAGGCGGCGCTCGACGCTGCCGATGGCAACGTTTTGGATGCCATCATTTGGCTCGAGTCGCAGGGCAAGACCCAGACCACGTCAGCGCACGCCGCCACCGAGTCCGAGCCGGTCGATGAGCCCTCGGCCGAGATGGTCGCCGCGCAGGCCGCCTACGAAAAGTCGAGCGAAAAGACCGACTTCTCCAAGAAGATGGACAGCGTGTGGGAGTACCTCAAAAAGCTCTTCCGCCTGAGCCTGGACACCAAGTTTATCGCCACGCGCCGCGATGCGATCATCCTCAACATCCCCATCCTGATCCCCATCGTCGCGCTGTTTGCCTGGGGCGCCACGATATGGCTGATGCTGATTGGCCTGTTCTTTGGCATGCGCTACCGCATCGACAGCGACGGCGACGTGCCCGGCAGCATCAACAACCTTATGAATCACGCCGCCGATGCCGCGGACGACATCAAACAAAATCTGAACGACGACAAGTAATCGCAGACGGGGGCACGCATGGCACGGATTCTGATCGTAGAGGACGAGGAGAAAATCGCCCGCTTTGTGACGCTCGAGCTGGAGCACGAGGGCTACCAGGTGGAGCACGCCGCCGACGGCCGCACCGCCGTGGACCTGGCACTGGAGCGCGACTACGATCTGATTCTGCTCGATGTGCTGTTGCCGCAGCTCAACGGCATGGAGGTCCTGCGGCGTGTCCGCAAGCACAAGGACGTGCCGGTGATCATGGTCACCGCGCGCGATGCCGTGATGGATAAGGTTGCCGGGCTCGATGCCGGCGCCGACGATTACCTGACCAAGCCGTTTGCGATCGAGGAGCTGTTCGCACGGATTCGCGTGGCGCTGAAGCGCTCGGAGGCCGCGCGGACGGCTTCGGGCGTTGGCGGCATCGGGACGGGCGCGGCGAGCGACGCGGGCGGGAGCGCCGCTGCGATACCCCCGGTCAGCGACTCAACCCAGGTTTCCGCCTCGCTCTCCCCCGCCACGCTCACTGTGGGCTCAGTCGTGCTCGACCCCGACCGCCGCGAAGTCACGGTCGGCGGCTCGCCCATCGCGCTCACGGCCCGCGAGTTCGATGTCCTCGCCCTGCTTATGGCACATGCCGGCACCGTGCTCACGCGCGAGCGCATTGCGCACGAGGCGCTGGGCTACGAATACGTGGGCGACACCAACAACGTCGACGTGCACATCGCGCACCTGCGCGCCAAGATCGAGGACGCCGGCGGTGCCCGCATCATCCAGACCGTGCGCGGGGTGGGCTATGTCTGCCGCGCGTAACGCCGAGGCCAAGCGCGTCACCTCCATCGCCCGCGCCATCAACTGGAGCTATATGTGGCGCCGCCTGATGAGCTACGTTTGGCTCGACCTGCTGCTAGTAGTGATTGTGGCGGCGATCCTTGTCTATGGATACAACCAGACGCTGCCCAACGGCGCGTTTACCGCAGGATGGATCCCCAGCGCCACCGTTCGCGGCATGACGCTGACGCCCGCGCGCGGCTGGGACCTGACAACGCTCACCTATACCGTCGAGCTTGCGCGTACCACCAAGACCTTCCCCCTCGCACAGGATCTCTTTGCGCTATGGCCTCTCTACCTTGTCGTTGTGGGTTGGCAGGTCATCAGCATGCTCAACATGCTCGGCGGCGCCCGCCGCGTGCGCCGCACTATGGCACCGCTCAACGACCTGGCCCTGCGCGTGGACGAGCTCGGCCGCATGCAGCTCTCCGGCGGCAAGATGGAAACGCTGGAGCAGGCCATCGAGCGCGCGAGCGTCGACTCACCAAGCGTCACCACCGGCGACGCCGACTTGGCAAGCATCGAGGTCGCGCTCAACCGTCTGCTGCGCCAGATGCAAGAGGCCAAGCTGCAGCAGATGCGCTTTGTCAACGATGCAAGCCACGAGCTGCGCACGCCCATCGCGGTGATTCAGGGCTACGTAAACATGCTCGACCGCTGGGGCAAAAACGACCCGGACGTGCTGGCGGAATCCATCGCATCCCTCAAGGCCGAAAGCGAGCACATGCAGGAGCTCGTGGAGCAGTTGCTGTTTTTGGCACGCGGCGATGCCGGGCGCACGGTCCTGCGGCGTTCGCATACCAACCTGGCCGCACTGGTCGGCGAGGTGTGCGAGGAATCGCAGATGATCGATGCCGCACACACGTATCGGCTGGCCTTTGACGCTGCGCTTGTCAGCGACCCGCGCTGCGACGCGCCCGTCGACGTGGCGCTCGTGAAGCAGGCTCTGCGCGTGATCGTGCAAAACGCCGCCAAGTACTCGGATGCGGGAACGACCGTCACATTTGGCATAACGCCCGATGCGGGCATGGGCACGATCGACATAAGTGTTGAGGACGAGGGCATCGGCATGAACCAGGAATCCGCAGCTCACGCGTTCGAGCGGTTCTACCGTGCCGACAACGCGCGCGATGCCGGCGCACAGGGTTCGGGTCTGGGGCTTGCGATCGCCAAGTGGATCGTCGACAGCCACGGCGGCGTCATCGGTGTGACCTCGGTCGAAGGGGTCGGCAGCCGCTTTACGATTCGCCTGCCACGATAGGAAACCCCTCGGCATAAATAAAGGGATAGGGCCACGCGACCCTATCCCTTTTTGCCAGCTATGGCAGTTTGTGCGCTACTCGCGGCACAGGTGCACGGCGAAACCGGCGAACTCGCGCTTAAAGTACACGAGCTTGGTACCACCGTCGGGCAGCAGCGCGCGCGACTCTTCGTTGACCTCGAGCCCGCGCTCGGCAAACCACTTCTCAGCTGCATCGATGTCGTTAACGGCAAAGCCGATGTGGCCCTTGGTGCCACGACCGTTCTGCTTCATGATCTCGACCAGCGAATCGTTGAAGTACGAAACCGGGGTCTCGATGACGGGCAGGCCCATCATCGTCGAGAACAGCTCCGCGATCTCCAGGGCGTCTGCCGGGTCGGTGGCGTTAATGCCCACATGGGCAACGCGCATACCAAAGAGCTCTACCGGGTTGGCGTTCTGCTCACTCATGCAGTCAGCGCCTACTGAGCCATGACGTCGAGAACGGCCTTCTCGGCGGCAACGCGGTTCATGCCGGTCATGAAGGGCACGCCACTCACGTACGGGCAGGTGAGGCCCTCGGGGGCAACGGTGGTGGCGATCAGCAGGTCAGCGCCCTCGTCGCAGTAATCCTTGGCCTCGGAGATGGCGCACTGCACGATCTCGTACTTGTCGGCATAACCGTTGGCGTCGAGCAGAGTAGCGACCTTCTGGGCAACGAGCGTGGAAGTAGCAGCGCCAGCACCGCAAGCCAAAACGATCTTCTTCATAGGTAATGTCTCCCTTCATGGTTTACTTTAGGTAAGTGTACCGCAGCGAGCGATGGCACTCGGCCTCGATGAGCTTTTATGCCAGTTTGCTTGCGCGCTGCGTATAATACATCTAGTACGTGTTGTCATACCGCTCGCTTTATGAGCGACTAAGGACCCTAATATGCCCGATTCCCGCACACTCTGGACCGCCGTCGTTATCATCTGCATCGCCGTGTCGGTGTTCTTTAGCGTCAAAAAACGCACCACGTTTAAACGCCTGCAGCAATTGATGGCCGCCAAGCAGTGGGACGAGTTCGATCGTTTGCTCGACGGCAAACTCACCAGCATGCTGTACCCGCGCTACAACCGCGACTACCTGCGCCTGAACTCCTATCTGCTGCGCGAGGACCATAAGCGCGCCGACGAGATGTTCGACCTGCTACTGGGACTCAACCTGCCCAAGATGCAGCGCGTCGACCTGGTGATCAAAGCTTTTAACTACTACGTTGGCCAGGAGGACCGCAAAAAGGCCAAGGAGTTGCTGCACGAGATCAAGGGCTTTGAGGGCGGTCAGGCCGAGGCAGTTGCGCACGAGTGCCAGCTGATGTACGACACGATGATCCTCAAGCGCCACAACGACATTCCCGAGCTGGAGCGCATGCTCGAGGATGTCGGCGACGACCCGGTCAAGCGCTGCCGCTTGGAGTACCTGCTGGCCCTGCAGTACCAGAACAAGGGCGACGAAGCCAAGTTCCAGGAGTTCCTGGAGAAGTCGGGCCAACACTCGATGGCCGTCAACGCGTAACGGACGGCTTGTGCTAGACTTCTAGTCTCACGGGGGCGTGGCGGAATTGGCATACGCAGGAGACTTAAAATCTCTCGCCGCAAGGATTGTGGGTTCGAGTCCCACCGCCCCTACCATATGGAGCTTTCGAGCCCGTGTCCCCAAGGGATGCGGGCTCGTTTCTTTTACACGCCGGCGGGGCTCTAAGTTGCGGTGGAATAGTTCCTGTTTTGGCAGTTTACCAGCCCATTTAGGAACTATTCCACCGCGACTTAGGTTGGTGTTCCCACATTTTCCGATGGAAAAACGTGGTTGTCTCCCACATTTTCCGATGGAAAAAAGTAGTTGTCTCCCACATTTTCCGATGGAAACTCCCAAATGGCCTTATACTAGCCGAGAGGGTTGGGAGGCAATATGCAGCGACAGCTTATGAGTGAACTTATCGCTTGGAAATCAAGGGCGAATCGCAAACCTCTCTTGCTTAAGGGAGCCCGCCAGACAGGAAAGACTTGGCTTCTTAACGAATTCGCAAGCCAGCAGTATCGAAACGTCATTCGTTTTGACTTTATGCTCGAGCCGAGCATACGCTCGCTGTTCGATGGGAACCTCGACCCCAAGCGCATCATCTCCCAGATAGAACTCCTACGTGGCCAAACCGTAACGCCGGAAGACACGCTCATCATCTTCGACGAGATCCAAGAGGCGCCACGCGGAATCACCTCGCTCAAGTACTTCAACGAGCTTGCACCCGAATACCACATCGTAGCAGCCGGTTCCTATATGGGCCTCGCGCTCCGACGCGAAAACGAGTCGTTTCCCGTCGGCAAAATCGACCAGCTCACCATGCGTCCCATGGGGTTTGCTGAGTTCGTTCGTGCCGTCGACGGCAACCCGCTCGCCGACGCCATCCTTGCCGCAGACATGAACCTTCTAGCAAACATTACCGAAAAGCTCGAGCACTTGCTCAAGGAATACCTTGTTGTCGGCGGTATGCCCGAAGTTGTCTCCACTTTCGCCGAGACACGCGACTTCATCGAAGCCCGAAGGCTTCAGCAGCAAATCATCGAGGCTTACGAATCCGATTTTGGCAAACATGCACCCGCCCGCATCGTCGAGCGCATGAGGTTGGTTTGGAAATCCCTTCCCGGCCAGCTTGCAAAGGAGAACAAGAAGTTTGTCTATGGCGCCCTTCGCCCCGGAGCGCGCGCACGCGATTTCGAGGAAAGCCTCCAGTGGCTCACGGACTACGGAATCGTTCATAAGGTGCCACGTGTCTCCGCTCTAAAGGCGCCGCTCTCGAGCTATGAAGACCTCTCGGGCTTCAAACTGTTCTGCATCGACACCGGCATCCTCGGAGCGCTCTCCGGTCTCTCTCCGGCCATCGTTCTTAACAGATCCGCTGTTTTTACCGAGTTCAAAGGTTCGCTGACCGAACAATACGTCGCGCAGGAGCTTTTGCTCCAGGACAAAACTCCCGCGTATTGGTCCTCTACCTCTGGCAATGCCGAAACCGACTTTGCCATCGACCATGCGGGAACTGTGCTTCCGCTTGAGGTCAAGGCGGCAGAGAACCTTAAAGCGAAGAGTCTGAAAATAGCCTGCGAAAAATTCAAACTCGAGCGTTGCATGAGGAGCTCCCTGGCGGCATATAGAGACGAGGGCATGCTCGTCAATATTCCGCTTTGGGAGATTGGGCAAATCGACAAGCTGGCATAGGCGCTGTGGGGACGCCCCGCAAGGACTGTCCCCAGGTGCCGGCTGTTGAGTTGCGGTGGAATAGGGACTGTTTGGTGCCCGAAAGGGCGATTTTAGTCCGTATTTCACCGCAACTTATTTAGAGGGCGCTGAGGCTGGGGGTCCAGCCGATGGTGGGGGTCGCGCCGTCGAGGGCCTCGTTGATGGTGGCGGCCATACCGGCAAGCAGGCTGTTCTCGCTTACGGTGAGCGTCTTGTAGCCGCCGGCACGCATGAGTTCGCGGATCACCACGGCGCCAGCCAAGATCACGCCCGCGCGTTTGGGCTGTACACCCGGTAGCGCGGCGATACCTTCCGCGTCCAACACAGACATGCGCTCGATAGCGGCCGAGACCTGCTCCAGCGACAGCTCGCGTAGGTGAACAAAGCTCGAATCGTACGGTTCCAGCTCGTGGACCAGAGCCACCAGCGTAGTCACTGTGCCACCCACCGCGACCAGACACTCGGCGCGCTCAAAGTCGCTGGGCAGGCCTTCAAAATAGGCGGCGAACTGCTCGCCTGCCCACGCGGCAGCGGCAGCAAGCTCGCCGCGTGCGGGTGGCAGCGTCGAGAAAAACCGCTCCGTCACGCGGCGGCAGCCAATGTCCAGCGAGCGCGTCCCTTCTAGCGCAAAGACGCCACGCTCCGGCGCATAGACGCCCGTCGCGAGCTCCGTGGATCCGCCGCCCGAATCGGCGACGATGATGCGCTCGCCGGCAAAGTCGTGCGCCACGCCAAAAAACGTCAGGCGTGCCTCGACCTCGCCCGGAATCACCTGTGGCTCAAGCCCCAAATCGCGCAGGCCGTCCAGCAGCAGTGCTGCGTTGGACGCATCGCGCGCGGCGCTCGTGCAGGTGGTGCAGATGCACGCGGTCCCAAAGGCACGAGCCTCGTCCACAAACATTCGGCACGCAGCGAGCACGCGTTCAACGGCCGCCTCGCAAAAGCGGCCCGTCGCGTCCACGCCCTCACCCAGGTCGGTAATCTCGGTATGCTTGGACGATCCCACGATCGCCCCGCCCTCGACCTGGGCCAGCACCAGCCGCGACGAAACCGTCCCCAGGTCAATCGCGGCCACCTTATATCGTTTGCGATTTGTCATTGCGGGCTCCCCTCCGGGCGCTACTCGCCTACTCGCCGCTGGACGCGACCGTCTGACCCTCGACGCCGTTAAATCCAAACAGCATGTCGAGCGTCTGAATGTACCACGGCGCGTCCTTGCCGACTTCTTCGATCTCCTTGGCCACCTCGCTGGCTTTCTTGGCGTTCGACGACTTCTGGCTCGACGAGGCATCCGAATCGCCGTCTAGGCCCTGCACTTCAATCCTCTTCTCGCCGGGCATCACCAGGCCCAGGCCCTCGGATGCCGCATCCTTGATGCCCTCCTCCGAGAGCAACTTGTCGACGCTTTTTTGCAGCTCATCATTGTATTGCTGGCGAATCTCGACCTGCTTGGCCAAGATATCGCTCGAGCGCTTTGCCACATACAGGTCGCGCACGGGGAAATACAGGCTCACGAGCACCAGGGCAACGACGATGCCGATGAATAGCCCTCGCTGAGGACCGTGGGTAAAGTCGTAGATCGCCTTGACCACCGCGTTGTCGTTGGCGTAGTGCATAAAGTCCGAGCCCGAAAGACGGTTCGAGGGCCTGCTCGACCTATCGTGCGTTTGAGCCGACGAGCGCTGAGCATGCAACGAACGTGCTGGGCGCACTGGTCCATCTGTCGAAGTATTCACTTGAGCATTGGGGCGCGAGGTACTTGTCGGGCACTGCGTGGAGCGGTCGGCGCCGGCGTAGGCGGACCCACCGAGCTGCACCGTGCGCGCACGGCGAGGCGACGGCTCACGCGAACCGGCGGAATAGTACCTGTTGTCGTAAATCTGATCCATGTGCGCCTTGTGCGGTTGAGGTTTGTTTGCGCTAAGTCCTTTAGTTATAGCACGAGCGCCTGCACCGCCTTCGCCAGCCTTTGCTCGACATAAAAAAGGCGCTGAGCCATATGGCCCAGCGCCAATAGTGCTTTGCGGCATCCAGCCAAGGCGGGGCGGAACCGAGTCAACCCCGCCCCGCGAGTACCACTTGTTTAGCGGATGTTGTAGAACGCAGACTTGCCGGCGTAGCGCGCGCTGCCCTCGAGCTCGTCCTCGATACGGATGAGCTGGTTGTACTTGGCGATGCGGTCGCTGCGGCACGGGGCGCCCGACTTGATCTGGCCGGCATTGACGCCCACGACCAGGTCGGCGATCGTGGAATCCTCGGTCTCGCCGGAACGGTGGCTCACGATGCAGGCGTAGCCGGCCTCCTTGGCAGTCTCGATAGCCTCGAGCGACTCGGTGAGCGTACCGATTTGGTTGACCTTGACCAGGATTGCGTTGGCGGCGCCCAGCTCGATGCCCTTCTTGAGGCGCTCGGTGTTGGTGACGAACAGGTCGTCGCCCACCAGCTGCACCTTGTTGCCAATGCGACGGGTGAGCTCAACCCAGCCGTCCCAGTCCTCCTCGGCCATGCCGTCCTCGATGGAGATGATGGGATAGGTGTCGACAAGCTTCTCCCAGTAATCGACCATCTGGGCGCTCGTGTACTCCACGCCCTCGCCCTTGAGCTCGTACATACCGGTCTCGGCGTTGTAGAACTCGGTGGACGCCGGATCCATGGCGTACATGAAGTCGACGCCGGACTTAAAGCCGGCCTTCTTGACGGCCTTGGTAATGTACTCGAACGGCTCGGCATTGGTCTTGAGGTTGGGCGCGAAGCCGCCCTCGTCGCCCACGCCGCCGCCCAGGCCGGCCTCGTGCAGCACGCCCTTGAGGGTGTGGTAGACCTCGGCGCACCAGCGCAGGCCCTCGGCAAAGCTTGGGGCGCCCACCGGCATGATCATGAACTCCTGGAAGTCAACGTTATTGTCGGCATGCACGCCGCCGTTGAGGATGTTCATCATGGGCGTGGGCAGCAGGTGGGCGTTGACGCCGCCCAGGTACTGGTACAGCGAAAGACCCGCGGACTCGGCAGCGGCGCGGGCAACTGCCAGCGACACGCCCAGAATGGCGTTGGCACCGAGCTTGGTCTTGTTAGGGGTGCCGTCCGCGGCAATCAGCGCGGCATCGACGGCGCGCTGGTCGAAGGCGTCGAGGCCCACGACGGCGTTAGCGCACTCGTTGTTGACATGCTCGACGGCCTGCGAAACGCCCTTACCCAGGTAGCGGCCCTTGTCGCCATCGCGCAACTCGCAGGCCTCAAAGGCGCCGGTCGAAGCGCCCGAAGGCACCATTGCGCGGCCGAAGCTGCCGTCCTCGAGCACGACCTCGACCTCGACGGTGGGATTGCCGCGGCTGTCGAGCACCTCGCGACCGTAGACGTCCAAAATATCGCTCATGTTGTCTCCCTCTCACTTGGAAACGTAGTGGATGCAAGCGACCGGCTGACCGTGCACCGTCGGTGCGCCTCCGTAAGTTAGCCATGTCGCACTTTTTGCATTATGCCCTAAGTTAGCCGATGGATACACTTGATTTTCGAAAAATTTAGCGGGAACGATGAGGCGTGTCAGCCCGTCGTTCCCGCAGTCTTACTCCTCCGCCTTTGCGGCATCCCACAGGTCGTTGAGGCCGTGGGTCGAAAGCTCGGCAAGATCAACGTGGGCATCGGCCGCCATCTGTTCCATCGCAGTCCAGCGACGGCGAAACTTGGCCGTGCTCGCGCGCAGGGCGCTCTCGGCGTCGATACCCTCCTTGCGCGCGACGTTGACCAGGGCAAAGAGCAGATCGCCAAACTCCATTTCGCGCTCGGGCGAGCCAGGGGCCTCGGCCTCAAACTCGGCACGCTCCTCGGCAACCTCGTCCCACACGTCCTGGACCGTCTCCCACTCAAAGCCTACGGCGGCCGCCTTGCGTGACACCTTCTGCGCCTGCATCAACGCCGGCAGATGCGTGGGCACGCCATCGAGCAGACCCTCGGGCGCGGCCTCGCCCGCCGCCACGGCCTTGTCCTTGGCGGCTTTCTCGGCAAGCTTGACCTCGTCCCAAATCTTGAGCACCTCGTCGGAGCTCTCGGCATCCGCATCGCCAAACACGTGCGGGTGGCGGCGAATGAGCTTGGCGTCGATATCGCGCGCCACGTCGGCCAGCGTAAACTCGCCGGCGTCGGCCGCAATCTGCGCATGCAGCACTACCTGCATGAGCACGTCACCCAGCTCCTCGCGCAGGTGAACCGCGTCGTCCGCCTCGATGCAGTCGAGCGCCTCGTAGGCCTCCTCGATCATGTTCTTGCCGATGCTGCGGTGCGTCTGCTCGCGGTCCCACGGGCAGCCATCGGGCTGACGCAGACGCCAGATGGTCTGCACCAGATGCTGCAGCTCGGCCGACGCGTCTATCAGCGTGGGCAGATCGCGCGAGCCCTCGGCATTTTGCTGAGCCATATGCTGCGCCATGGTTAGTCCTCCTCCAGGATCACGTGGCGGAACGCGCCGCCCTCGTAGATGCCGTAGCTGTGCGAGCCGTCCTTGGGGATGCTCACGCTGCCGGGGTTGAAGAGCCACAGGCCCGGGTGTGCAGCGCTTTCCTCGTTGACCTTGATGTGCGTGTGGCCGTAGACGAGCGCGGAGCCCTCGGGCAGCGCGGGCGCGTGGTCGACGCTGTTGTGCATGCCGGCGCCAAAGACATGGCCGTGCGTCAGGAACAGCTCGCGGCCGGTCTCGTCAAACAGCGTGGCGTAGTCGGCCATGACGGGGAAGTCGAGGACCATCTGGTCGACCTCAGCGTCGCAGTTGCCGCGCACCGCGATGATGCGGTCGGCTAGGGCGTTGAGCAGCGGAATCACGCGCTTGGGAGCATAGTCGCGCGGCAGGTCGTTGCGCGGACCGTGATAAAGCAGGTCGCCCAGCAGGACGATGCGGTCGGGCTGCTCGGACTCAATGGCGGCGCAGAGGCGCTCGGTCCAGTATGCCGAGCCGTGGATGTCGGAAGCGATGAGGTATTTCATGGTGGTCCTTTCGGGTGGGGTTGATGGAGCTGGGCGTGGCGTGCCGCCGGCCGCGTTACTCAAATCGCAGTGCCGCGCTCTGGGCCGCCTGCATCACGCGTTGGAGCGGCACATTGTGCTCGCGGGCAAGGCGGGCGCAGTCCTCGTACTCGGGCGCCGCGCGCTCACTGCCGTCGGGTAGGGTGGCCACCTTGACGGATACCTCGCCCCATGGCGTCGTTACGCGCTCAAAGCGGCGTGGCAGGCAAACGCGCTCCATGACCTGGCGACGAATGCCGTTGGTCGTGGTTTCCAAGAAGATGATCGTCTGTAGGCGCTCGATATCCTCGTAGGTGCAGATTACCTGCAGCTGCCAGCCGGGGCGGCCTTTCTTGCAATAGAGGGGCAGCCAGTGCACCTCGCGCGCACCCGCCTCGCGCAGGCGGTCGGCAGCGTAGGCGAGCACCTCGGGCGATGCGTCGTCGATATCGCATTCCAGCTTGACGATGGTCTCGGGCGCATCGGTCTCGCGGGACAGCGGGGATGTGCTATCGCATTGCATACGGTCCGGATCCTTTCCGCGCGGGCTCGTTTTGTTCATCCAAACGCTAGCACATCGCGGGCGGCGCAGAGGCGGCGTCATGGGATAGATGCGACTTTTGCTGGGCGCAAGTGCTGGCGCGCTCCAACGCCGGCCCGCTCCACTCAAACGTGTACGTCAGCCTCCAAACATGTCATTTTTTGCAGCTTTTTGAGGCTGATGTACATGTTTTGAGAGCGCAAGCGAGGCCGCGCCGCGCACCGCACAGCCTTTCCAATCGATTTCGAGCTCCGGCGTGCCCGGCGTGTTAAAAGCTACACCATTACAATGGAGCGGATTCGCTTGACGCAAAGGAGCTGCCATGTCTGCTTGCCCGATGGTCGATTGCCATACCCACACCTCGTTTTCGGACGGACATGCCTCGTTTGAGGACAACGTTCGCGCCGCTGCTGCGGCCAGCTGCCGCGTCATGGTCTCGACCGACCATCTCACCCTGCCCGCCAGCATGGATGCCAACTGCGAAGTGCAGGTTACTGAGGGCGACCTGCCGGTACATCGTCTGGCTTTTGAGGATGCTCGCAAGCTTGCCGCGCAGATTGTGCCGGAGCTCGAGCTTATCTATGGCTTTGAATGCGATTGGTACGAGGGCTGCGAGCCTTTGGTTGAGCGCTGGTCCCAGGGCGCCGTCGTACGCCTGGGCAGCGTGCATTGGATTGGCAACCCGGGAGATATTGCGGCAGGCGCCGCGGGGACGGCGGGGACGGAGGACGTCGCTCGTCCCGATACGCCCGATTCGCGCTGCGGCTGGATCGACGATGACACCGACCTGCATGTTTGGGATAACTTAGGCGTGCGCGGCGTGTGGGAGCGCTATGTCGATGACTGGTGCCGCGCCTGCGAGAGCCCGCTCAACTTTGATGTGATGGCTCACCCCGACCTGGTCATGCGCTTTTCGAAGGAAGGCTTTGCGCCCGACTTTGACCCCGCACCGTTTTGGCAGCAGATGGCCGAGTGCGCGCACGATACGGGCCGCCGCGTTGAGGTCTCGACCGCCGCACCGCGCAAGGGCCTCGACGACTACTATCCCGCGACCGGATTGCTGCGTTGCTTTGCCCACGCCGAGGTGCCGATCACTTTTGGCTCGGACGCACACCGCGCCTGCGACATCTGCTGGAACATCCGTGAGGCCCAGGCACACGCCTACGACTGTGGCTACCGAACCTTCGACGTCCCCCACGCCACCGGCGAATGGGAATCCACACCCCTCGCCTAACTAGTCGTTTAAGAACGTCCCCAATGACTAGTGGCGGCGGGCGTTGAGTTCGCCAGCCAGCTCGTCGAGGGTGATGCCGTAGCGCTCAAGCGTCACGAGCAGGTGGTAGACCAGGTCGCCGGCCTCGTAGCGGATGTGGTCGTGATCGTTATCCTTGCAGGCCATGATCACCTCGCTTGCCTCCTCGGCAAGCTTCTTGAGCAGCTCATCCTCGACGTCGGTCAGCAGACGCGCGGTATAGCTCTCCTGCGGCGATGCATCACGACGACCGTGAATCACCTCGGCCAGACCTGTCAACGTCTCTCCGATATTTCCATCCTGAACGTTTGCGGTGCGCACACCCATAGTTCAATCCTTTCTGGTTGGCCAAGCGCCTAGTCGAGCGCCCGTCCTACGCGAGTTTCTTAAAGAAGCAGGTACGGTTGCCGGTGTGGCAGGCCGGACCCGGCGAGTCGACCTTGACCAGCAGCGTATCGCTATCGCAGTCGGCCCAGAGCTCCTTGACCACTTGCATATTGCCGCTCGTCGCGCCCTTGTTCCAGAGCTCCTGGCGACTGCGGCTCCAAAACCACGTGGTACCGGTCTTGAGCGTCAGCCCCACCGATTCCTCGTTCATCCAAGCAACCATAAGCACCTCGCCGGTGTCATACTGCTGAACCACACAAGGAATCAGCCCGCGGGCGTCGTATTTAAGATCAG
>CAVALS010000006.1:0-4716 GCA_963589385.1 Bacteroidaceae bacterium | reverse complement strand
CGGCCTCGAGCCTACGGCACCGCTCCTCGAGCTCCTCCTCGCGGGTCCGCGGCCTCGCCCTGGAACCGCTCGGCCGGCCCTTGGGCCTCGGGCGCAGGGCCTCCGCGCCGCCCCGGCGGTATAGCGCGCACCACTTCTTGAGCGGCGACATCGACATTATGCCGAACGCCGCCATCGCCTCGGTCTTCGTCATGCCGCCGTCGACGACGGCGGAGGCGGCGGCGACCTTCTGCTCGTATGTGTACCTGCCCTGCTTTCCGTCCATGCGCAGCAGCACCTCGCTCCCGAACGCGCGGTATATCTCCTGCCATCTTCTCACGGCTTCCGCGGGAAGCGAAAGGGCGATCGCGGCAGATTTATACCCGTGCCCGAGCTCGAAGAGCCCTATGGCCGCCTTCCTGGCCTCGATATCATGCTTCACCCTCAAATCAACGCGCATAAAGAAAGCCTCCCATTTCTCATGTCCAAGAAATGGGAGGCAGTTCAAGACGGAGCCGGGCCTTTTCTGCATTTGCCCAGATAAAACCTGCCAAAATGAACCTGTCCCTTTTTGGCAGGTTAGCGGAGCTTGCTGGTCTCGAAGTACTCGGGGAACTGGTCCAGAACCTCGGTCTGGTTGCGGAACATCATGTGCAGGTGCTTGCTGACCAAAAAGCTCGCTTCGATGGGGTCGCGACCGGCGATAGCGCGGCGAATCTGCTTGTGCTCGTTCACGATGTCCTGATTGTCGAGAACCTGCGTGGCGGCGCGCAGCCAGCGGAAGCGCTCCAGGTCGGCATTGGTCTCTTCGAGCCACGACCACACGGTGCTGCGACATGCGATGCTAAAAATCATGTGATGCATGAGGTTGTCGCTCAAAAAGAAGCCGATGCGATCCTCTTCGGCCATGGCCTTTTCCTGCAGCGCGATGGCGCGGTCGAGCTGCTCGATGCCGGCCGACGTGGCGCGCGCACAACACTCCACAATCACCTGCTTTTCCAGATGCTCGCGGATGTAACAGGCACTCTCGGCAAGGGTGAGGTTGATGGGTGAGACGTAGGTGCCGCTCTGGGGCACGGTGCGCACCAGGCCTTCCTGCGCCAAGCGAACCAAAGCCTCGCGCACGGGCGTGCGACCCATATCCAGGTCGTCGCAAAGTTGCTTGACGCCCAGCTTTTCGCCCGGCTTGTAGTCCAGGTAGACGATTTTGCGTCGAATGGTGTGGTAGGACTGGTCCTGTAGGCTCGTTTCCTGCTCGCCGACGTGCATCGATTCTTCCATAGCGCCTCGCAACTGTTCTATCAAACTCATATGTCAGTTGTTAATTATGCCGCGAATCAGCTCTCCGCGGTGGGTAATTCGGCTGTTGCCTGAGAACTATCGCGGCATCTTAGTCTGTGTTTGCGCAAGGCTGTGCTCAATGTTGCCGTATCATAAGCCGTCGCAAACGTGAAATAGAAAGAAGGAATCCCATATGCAACTGGCAAATATCGTACGCGAGCGCTGGAAAGGCGTCTTGTTCTGCCTGATCATCGCCATTCCCGCGACGTTGCTCGGCAAACAGGTTGAGGTGGTCGGCGGTCCGGTATTCGCCATCCTCTTTGGCATGGTCCTGGCGCTCGTCTTTCCCAAGAATCGTCGCGAACAGCTCGCCGCCGGCGTCACCTATACGTCCAAAAAAGTCTTGCAGTACGCGGTTATCCTGCTTGGCTTTGGCATGAACCTCTCCCAGATTCTGTCCAAGGGCGCCCAGTCGCTGCCGATTATCGTGGCGACAATCTCGACCTCGCTTGTCATCGCCTTTGTGCTCTGCCGCGTTATGAACGTGCCGGGCAAGATCGCGACGCTTGTGGGTGTGGGTTCGTCGATTTGCGGCGGTTCTGCCATCGCTGCGACCGCACCCGTCATCGATGCCGACGATCGCGAGATTGCCCAGGCTATTTCGGTCATCTTCCTGTTTAACGTTATCGCGGCGCTCGTGTTTCCGACGCTCGGCGGCATGCTCGGGCTGACCAACGAGGGCTTTGGCCTGTTTGCCGGTACCGCCATCAACGACACCTCGTCCGTAACGGCTGCGGCGAGCGCCTGGGACAGCATGCACCCCGGCGCCAATGTGCTCGAGAGCGCCACAGTGGTCAAGCTCACCAGGACGCTGGCCATTATTCCCATCACGTTGGTTCTCGCATGCTGGCAGATGCATCTGGCGCGCAAGGCCGGCGGTGACGCCAAAAGCACGTTCTCGCTTAAACGCGCGTTTCCCATGTTCGTGCTGTTCTTTGTGCTGGCGAGCGTGATCACCACGGTGCTTCAGCTTTCCGCGTCCTTTACGGCGCCCATCAAGGAGCTGTCGAAATTCTTTATTGTGATGGCCATGGCGGCTATTGGCTTTAATACCGATATCGTCGAGCTGGTCAAAAAGGGCGGCAAGCCCATCGCATTGGGCTTTTGCTGCTGGATTGGCATTGCGTGCATGAGTTTGGGAATGCAACACGTACTGGGAATCTGGTAGAGAAGTAGCTTGTTTGCGTGCTGGTTGCTGGTGAGCGCATCCTCACGGTGGAGCGATAGGAGCTCTTGCGGGTATGGCTTGTCCGCAGGTTTATAAGTCCCGAAGAGCTCTTATCGCCCCGCCAGGATGGCGATGCGGGGCAACACCTATACTCGCAGGACGGCGCTTTCTGCCCTATAGTGTTTGGTGAGCAATATCGTTCAATTTTGAAACACTCGGTCGTGCGACCGTCGGCGGCTGCATGTCGCCGCGGACAGGGGCAAATCATGGATAGCGATGCCAAGCTGAACATCTTGACCGAGGCCCTGGCTGCTGCCGGGGCCTCGGCATTGGCAATCGATGCGCGTGGGGACGTCGCGATCTCGACCATGAATGACGCGGCGCTTGAGCGGGATGTGGCGGCTTTTGTAGCTGAGCGCCTCGACCGTATAGGAGACGGCGCGCGTCTGGTTATGGGGCGTGCGGGTGCGCGCCTGAGCCTGACCGTTCGCCCCACCGACAAAGAGGGCGGGGGGCTTTGGGTCGTCGTGGTCCGCGAGGTGCGCGGTGCCGCGGCGCATGCGGGCATCGAGTGGCTCAACGCCGACGAAGTTGAGGCCCGCTACGAATCGAGCGCGTACGGCATCGTTGAGGGGGCGGCCTCGGTGGCTGCGCCGGTTGCAGAGAGTTACGCGCGCGGTGTGCCTCTTATGCTCGAGGGCGAGCTGGGAGCGGGTCAGGTCGAGATTGCCAAGCGCCTCTATCTGGACGGTCCTTTTGCCGATCAGCCCTTTGTTTCCGTTGCGCTCGATGAGCTCACCGAGCGCGGTTGGCGCCATGTACTCAAAAGCGTCGAATCGCCGTTGTTCCAAATGGGGCTGACCCTTTGCATTGAGGGCTGGAACGCGGTTGGCCCCCAGCGCCTCCGCGAGCTGGTCTCCACGATGACCGACACCGCGTTGGCGACGCGCTGCCATGTGGTGCTGACGGCGAATGACATGCCGGGCGGCGGCGAAAGTGATCAAGCCGCCTTTGTGACCGAGCGCTTCGCCTGTGCGGTGAGCGTCGCGCCGGCAATCGCCGAGCAGGGAGCCGCGTCGACGAAGGTCGCGCGCTATTTGGAATATCTCGCTGATGCATTTGGGACGGCAGCGCCCACGCTGTCTGCCGCGGCGACGAAGACGCTCGATGCTTACCGCTGGCCGCGCAACTATCTGCAGCTCCGCGAGGTCTCGGAACGACTGTATATATTGGTGGGGGCGGGCACGGTGGACCGCGCTGTAGCGGAGGAAGTGCTCGCCCAAGAGGATGTGATTAAGACCGCAACCTTTGGCGCCCCGACGCTCGAAAGTGACCTGTATATCCTGCGACCGCTGGCCGATACCGAGCGAGATATCGCGCATCTGGTTGTAGACCATCTCCACGGCAACCGAACCCGTGCGGCGGAGGTGCTGGGCATAAGCCGTACAACGCTGTGGCGCTTGCTGAAAGACGATGACCGTTGAGCGAGGCGCCCGTGACCGCGCGCGACGCGTGTGCTACAGTCCAAAGCGTTATTGTTTCGATTTGGTTACGGCGTGCGAGGGCATATGGCTGAGACTTCAAAACCGAGCCGCAGAAGGCGGAGCGCCGCGCCGGTTAACCGACGCACGACATCGGTGACGTGGGGCAAACACGCCTCGGGGTTTGATGGCTCGTTCAAGCGCACTAAATACGGCTATCCTTCGGCAAGCGCCCGCTTGGCAATGCAGGCAGAGTCCTCGCTGTGGGGCCGCAAACGCGTGGTGGGCTCAAAGCTCAAGCACGACGGAACGCTCGGTTACATCAGCCGCGGGGCGGCTCGCCGCAGCGGGCTCAATCCCGCCGGCTGGCATCGCTACGTGCCGATCGTGGCCGCCGTTGCAGTGATCGTCATCGCGCTCGCTGCGCTCGGATATGCCGGCGGTGGCGCCAACTTGGACGCAGTGTTTAAATCGCCCGAGCTCGCGCATGCAGGCACAGAAGTTATCGAGGGCGCTCAGACCCAGACGGGTGTCGCGCCCCAGCGCGGTATCGTCGCGGCGGCCTCCACCATCGCCGATGCGCAAAAGGACGAGGACGAACAAGGCAGCGAAGCCGAAACGACCCAGACGAACGAAACGACGACAACTCAAATATCAACATAGCTTGCCGGCAGAAGGGGACGTTCCTTTTCTGGGGACTGCGGACGATTTCTTGGACCGTTACGCGGTCCTTCCCAGCGCGGCGCG
>CAVALS010000005.1:0-3003 GCA_963589385.1 Bacteroidaceae bacterium | reverse complement strand
AAGGTTCAGACCGAGGACTTCCTGGCGATGTTCAAGACCATGTCCGGTCGCGATGTGGTCGTCCGCCTGCTCGATCCGCCGCTTCATGAGTTCCTGGATAATCCTCGCGAGCTCGAGGTTGCCATCACCAAGAAGGAAGCCGCTGGCGCCAGCGAGGAAGAGCTTGCCGTCCTGCGCACCCGCCTGCGTCGTATCGACGGCATGGTCGAGTCGAACCCCATGCTCGGCCTACGCGGCGTGCGCCTGTCCGTCGTCTTTAGCGATCTGCCGCTCATGCAGGTCCGCGCCGTCGCCACGGCTGCCGCCCGCCTTATCAAGGAGGGCGTCGACCCGCGCCCCGAGATTATGGTCCCGCTCGTTTCCATTACGGCCGAGCATGTTCAGACCCGCGAGGTTATCGAGCGCGTGATCGCCGAGGTTTCCGTCGAAGAAGGCGTCGAGCTCAATATTCCCGTGGGCACGATGCTCGAGCTGCCGCGCGCCTGCATGGTCGCTGACGAGATCGCCCATCACGCAGACTTCTTCTGCTTTGGCACCAACGACCTCACCCAGACGACCTTCGGTTTCTCGCGTGACGACGCCGAGGCTAAGTTCATCCCGCTGTACATGCATAAGAAGATCTTGAAGGACAATCCCTTCGAGACCATCGATACGGCGGTGCTCGAGCTGGTGCGCATGGCCGTCGAGAAGGGCCGAGCCACCAACCCCGACATGCACTTTGGCGTGTGCGGCGAGCACGGCGGCGACCCCAAGTCCATCAAGGGCCTGTTTAACGTGGCCGACGTGGACTACGTGTCCTGCTCGCCCTACCGCGTGCCCCTCGCACGCCTGGCTGCCGCTCAAGCCAAGCTCGAGGCCAAGCGTTCCGCCTAACGTTTTGGGTTTAGACGCCTAGCGTAGCCCCCTTCATGCCGCCCGTCTCATTCGTGAGACGGGCGGTTATCATGTGCGGGTTTTGTCTTTTTGTCTGCGTAAAAAATTGTTCTTGCAGCAGAAACCCGCGCGTGTATACTCGAATACGTTTGTTCAACTACGTGCCGGCCAGAGTGGTACGGCACCTCTAGAAGAGTAAGGAATTGCACATGGATTACATCCGCGCAATCGAGCGTCAGCAGATCCGCGAGGACATTCCTCAGGTTCGCGTCGCCGACAACGTCAAGGTTCACTACCGCATTAAGGAAGGCGACCGCGAGCGCATCCAGGTCTTCCAGGGCGACGTCATCCGCATGGCCGGCGCCGGTGCCCGCGAGACCTTCACCGTCCGCAAGATGTCCTTCGGTGTCGGTGTTGAGCGTACCTTCCCGCTTCACAGCCCCAAGATCGCCAAGCTCGAGGTCGTTCGTCATGGTCGCGTCCGTCGCGCCAAGCTGTACTACCTCCGCGACAAGGTGGGCAAGGCTGCTCGCATCCCCGAGAAGCGCTAAGAAGATCGCAGCGTCTGTCCACTCGTTTGGACGTAAGGGTCACCTTCGGGTGGCCCTTCTTTTTATCTGATTTGCATGCAAGGAGGGCCTGGTATGGCCAACATGACGAGCTCGGTTTCGGCATCGCAGGTTGCCGGTGAGTTGGCGAGCGCTACGTTTGAGGAGATTCCTGCCCTCGTGGAGCATTATCGCGAGGACCCGCGCCAGCAGGTGATCAAGGCTTGCGAGCGTGCTCTTAAGCGCCATGCCAAGGAGCTTGCCGAGCGCGAGCGCGTCAATGACATGTACGAGCTTATGCATGAGCTTGGCGGCGATGGGGTGGTCGTTGGTGTCGACGAGGTGGGTCGCGGATCGGTGGCCGGTCCTTTGACGGTATGCGCCGTCTGCCTTCCCATGGAACCGCGCGTCTGGGGTATCAACGATTCCAAAAAGCTCACGCCCGCGCGCCGCGAGTTGCTCTCAGTGAAGATTGCCGAGGTGGCGACGGCGATCGGTTTTTGCCATATCGCGCCTAAGGATATCGATGAGATGGGCATGGCCCGCGCAATCCGCGCTGCCGTTGTGGGCGCCGTGGCCGATACGGGGCTCGAGCCCGACTGCGTCCTCATGGACGGTAACCCCTTGGGCGCCGTTCCCAACGAGCGCGATGTGGTGAAGGGCGATGCCAAGATCGCCTGCATCGCCGCGGCGTCCATCATGGCCAAGGTCACGCGTGACGAGATGATGGTCGAGTACGACGCCGAGTACCCCGAGTACCATCTGGCCGAGTCGAAGGGCTATGCGAGCCCCGAGCACATCGAGGCCATTCGCAAACATGGACTTTGTCCGCTGCACCGCGTGAGCTTTTGCGGAAACTTTCTGCAGACTGAGCGCCTTTTCTAGGCCAATTGTGAAGACAGGGACCTTAAAGGTTCTATAAACCTGCTGGTAGCGGGCCGTATGCAACACCATTGCTGCGTACGGCCCGTTTTTTGACGGCATTTGGTCAGCTTTTGGTTTGCTTCCGGTACTTACCCGCATGAAAGGTGCCCTCATCATCGGGGCAATGCAGTGTGCGGGAAAGGAGACCCCATGAGTGCCGCAAGCAAAAAGAGCAAGACGCAGCAGCTCAAGGAGTGTTGGGAAAACGGCGAGCTCGACTGCGGGGCGATGACGCCCGAGTTTATCAAGGGACTCAGTCCCCGCGAGCTGGGCATGCTGGGCGAGCTGATCACCATCGACTACTTTAACGAGCGCGGCTACACCTTGCTGGAGCAGGGTTATCGTTGTACCGAGGGCGAGGCCGACCTGGTGCTGCTCGATGAGCTCGACGATGTCGTGGTGATGGCCGAGGTCAAGACCAGACGCGTTGCGCTGGATTGCAGCACGCGGGTCTTTCCCGAGGAGGCCGTGGACGCCCAAAAGCAACGTCGCTACCGCCGCATCGCAAGTTGCTATCTCATGGAGCATTATCCGCTCAAGGCGATTCGCTTCGATGCCGTGGGCGTTACCATTCGCGGCGGGCATATCGCCGAGATCGAGCACCAGTACAACGCGTTCGATTGGCAGGTGTCGTGATGGCGTTCGAGACGTTTGCCGT
>CAVALS010000004.1:0-11978 GCA_963589385.1 Bacteroidaceae bacterium | reverse complement strand
GCTTACGCATCAAAATGCTCTGCGCGACAAAAAGACGTACGGCCTCGGCGAGCGATGTGCCCATGGCGTCGTAGAGACGCTCAGCATGCTGCTTGTCTTCCTCGCGAATGCGCACCTGCAGGATGGCTCGTTTTTGAGTCGATGACATCACTGGCCTCCCTTAATGAGCGTGCAATATAGTCGGTCAAATGCGGCATGTGCCGATACTTGAGCATCTTATAACGATTACTTTATTTCACTCAAGTTGATAACCATAATCACGAATACAAGCGTAGTACATCCAAAACGAGAGCGCGTAAAAATCTCTAAGGCGTACGCATGTAATACACTCACCTTTATAGCTATCCGAGAATAGTTCCAACCTGCCAAAACCCCTGCAATACACCCGTATTGCAGGGCGTATGCTCAAGTTTGCCACCTGCAACTGCGTATATTTAACCTGTATATCGTTGGAGGAATTCTATCGAAGTGCCTGTTTCGCCGCATGCACTCGATACGCCGATGCCGGACCACGGGCGGTCCGGGGCAACGTCGACAGGGTCTCTCCGGCATGGGATTCAGGAGGGAGTGAACAACATGGGCAATAAACGAGTCGTAGCCGATTCCTCACGCTGCATTGGGTGCCAAACCTGTATGGCGGCGTGCATCGAGGCGCACGACATCCCCGGCAACATCGCCGCGCCGCGCCTGCGCGTGACGCGTACGTACGAGATCTCCGCACCGGTGGCTTGCCATCACTGCGAGGATGCCCCGTGCGCGAAGGCCTGTCCTACGGGCGCCTTGTTCTTTGATCCAAAGAACCATCGTATCGGCGTCAACGAGGACAACTGCATCGGCTGCAAGAGCTGCGTCATGGCATGCCCCTTTGGCGCCGTGAGCGTGGCGACCACGCAGGTTCCGGTCTTGATGGGCGACGTTCGCGTGGGTTCGCAGACCAAGAGCTTCGTGCTCAAGTGCGACCTGTGCGTGGACCGTCCCGGCGGTCCGGCGTGTGCCGAGGCGTGCCCGACCAAGGGCCTCACCCTGGTTGACGAGGAGCGCCTGGCAGAACTGACTGCCGAGCGTGCCCGCGCCACCATCGAAAACGAGGCGTAAGCGGGCGGCCATACAGGCCCAATGATTGTCAAATAAGTACCGAGTATTCGGTAGCAGAGAAAGGAAGGAGGGTGTCATGGAGAAGCATAAAGTGATCTGCCCGTACTGCGGCGCCGGTTGCCAGTTTAACCTCTTGGTCCAAAACGGCCAGGTCGTGGGTACCGAACCGCTCAACGGCATCACCAACCAGAGCGAGCTGTGCCTTAAGGGCATGAGCGGCTACGACTTCATCAACGACACCAAGATCTTGACTCCCCGCGTACTGCACCCGATGATCCGTCGCACCAAGGGCGCGGATCTTGAGCGCGTAAGCTGGGACGAGGCACTGGATTTCACCGCATCTAAGATGCAGGCCATAATTGACGAATATGGTCCTAACGCTGTCATGACCACCGGCTCTTCGCGAGGCGGCGGCAATGAGGCGAACTACGTCATGCAGAAGTTTACGCGTGCGTGCATCGGCACCCACAGCGTAGACAACTGCGCCCGTACTTGACACGGCCCTACTGTCCTCGGTCTGATGGACACGGTTGGTTCAGGTTGCATGTCATGCTCCATCCCCGGTATGGAGGATGCGGGCTGCATTTTCCTCTTCGGCTATAACCCTGCCGATTCGCACCCCATCGTCGCAAGGCGTATCGTGCGAGCCAAAGAAAAGGGTTGCAAGATCATCGTCGCCGACCCGCGCCATATCGAAACCGCGCGTATCGCCGATCTCTACCTTCCGATCAAGAACGGTTGCAATGTCGCGTTCCTCAACGCCTTTGCCAACTGTCTGGTCAACGATGGCCTCTACGACAAGGAATTCGTCGCCGAGCACACGAACGGCTTTGACGAGTGGTGGGAGACCATCAAGAACTACACTCCCGAATCCGTACAGGACATCACGGGTGTCGAGCCCGCGCTGATCCACCAAGCTGCCGAGATGTACGCCACGGCGAAGCCCTCTGCCATCATTGGCTGGGGCATGGGCGTATGCCAGCAGAAGCAGAACCTGAAGACGGTGCACACCATCGCCTCCATCGCCTGCGTTGCCGGCCAGATCGGCAAACCCAATTCCGGCCTCGCGCCCGTGCGTGGCCAGAACAACGTCCAGGGCTCCTGCGATATGGGCATGCTGCCCAACCTGTACCCTGGCTACCAGAAGGTCACCGACCCGGCAGTGCGTGCCAAGTTTGCCAAGGCTTGGGGCGTGCCCGAGGAAAAGCTCCCGCTCGAGGAGGGCTACAAGCTCACCGACCTGGGCCACCTGGTCGACGAGGGCAAGGTGCACTGCTTCTACAACTACGGCGAGGACCCGGTGCAGACCGAGCCCGATTCGGCCGGTATGCGCAAGACGCTCTCCGAGCTGGATCTGTTCATCTGCCAGGACATCTTTATGACGCAGACGACCATGCTCGCCGACGTCATCCTGCCCGCTACCTCTTGGGGCGAGCACGAGGGTGTCTTTACCGCATCCGACCGTAGCTTCCAGCACTTTGACGCGGCCGTTCCGCCCAAGGGCGAGTGCCGTCACGACTGGGAGATCTTCGCGGACCTGTCTACGCGTATGGGCTACCCCATGCACTACGACAACACCGAGCAGATCTGGAACGAGTGCATTAGCCTGTGCCCCAACTTTGTGGGCGCGACCTACGAGAAGATGGCTCCCGAGGGCGGCTACGCCCAGTGGCCCGTCAAGAGCACCGATGTGAACGACCACGGTACGCCCGACATGTTCGCTGGTGGCAAGTTCACCACCAAGGACGGCCGCGCCAACCTGATGGCGCACGACTGGGAGGCGCCCTCCGAGCTTCCCGATGATGAGTACCCGCTCATCCTGTGCACCGTCCGCGAGGTCGGCCACTACAGCTGCCGCTCGATGACCGGCAACTGCAAGACGCTGGCACTGCTCGCCGACGAGCCCGGCTTTGTCCGCATGAATCCCGCGGACGCCGAGGCACGCGGCATCAAGAATGGCGACATCGTCTCGATTCACAGCCGCCGCGGCCAGGTATACAGCCGTGCCGACGTGAGCGATCGCATCAACAAGGGCACGGTCTACATGACCTACCAGTGGTGGATCGGCAAATGCAACGAGCTGACCATTCACAAGGTCGACCCGGTCTCGCACACGCCCGAGGACAAGTTCTCCGCCTGCCAGGTCGACGCTATCGCCGACCAGGTCTGGGCCGAGGGCGAGGTCGAGCGTCAGTACACCGAGCTCAAGCAGGCTCTGGTGGACGCCGCCGCTCCCCAGGACGTTGAGCCCGGCGCCGCCAAGTTCGACGACGAGACGCACGTGAACCAAATCGTGTAGTCCCGTTCTCGTTGGCTATTTGGGCCGGGCGTCCCGTACGTTCGGGAGCCCGGCCCGTTATTTTGAAAGGAAGTGGGGATGAACCGCTTCATCGACATCAACCCGGAGAGGTGCATCGGCTGCGGAACATGCCAGTCCGCCTGTGCCGACGCCCACCGGATGCAGGGTCTTCAGGATACGCCGCGCCTGGCGCTCGTGAAGACCGGCGGTATTTCGGCCGCCCTTGCCTGCCACCATTGCGAGGGTGCCCCCTGCGCCGAGGTTTGCCCGGTGAATGCCATCGAGCACGATGGCGATCGCATCCACGTCAAGGAGCAGGAGTGCATCGGGTGCAGGCTGTGCGCCATCGCGTGCCCCTTCGGAGCCATCCATCCCGATGGTACGTCTATCGCCGGTGTCGCAGGCATGTGCGACCCGACGCCTTCGTATCCTAAGTCCCTGAGCAGCCTGCTTACGTGGGCTCCCGGCCAGTACACCTGCGCTGTCAAGTGCGACCTGTGCGCATTCGATCCGGACGGCCCGCATTGTGTGGCGGCGTGCCCCACCAAGGCGCTGACCGTCATGGGTGGCGCGGCCGATCGCGAGCTCGACGAGGCCAAGCGCCTGCGCTCGATCGAAAACGGTCCGGTCGTCGACGTTACCGCTGTGGCCCAGGGCCTCTCCGAGAAAGCAGAAGGGAGCGTAAACAATGGATAGCATGACGCTGTTTATCGCATCGCTTGCCGTCTCGTGCATCGGTGCGCTCGCCTCGGTTCTGCTGATCAAGGCCGATAACGCCGCCAAGACCGCCGGCTGCCTTATCGGCGCCGTCGCCGCGGTGCTTTCGTTTGTGGCCGGTATCCAGGCCGTGCTGGGCGATGTCACGTCGGTCGACACCATCGTGTTCTTCCCGTTTGCCCATTTCCAGCTGCTGCTCAACCAGCTGTCCGGCCTGTTCGTGGCGCTCATCTCGGTGCTCGCGTTTGCCGGTTCGATCTACGGTCTCAACTACTTTGATGAGTACCCGGGCAAAAAGGGCCGCGTCGGCTTCTTCTTTAACACCTTCGTGGCGTCCATGATGCTCGTCATTACTGCCGACAACGTGTTTTGGTTCCTGGTCGCCTTCGAACTCATGTCGCTGACCTCGTACTTCCTGGTCGTGATCGAGGAGAACGAGAACTCCATCCATGGCGGTTGGCTCTACTTTGTGATCGCGCACGTGGGCTTTGTGCTCATCATGGCGAGCTTCCTCACCATGACCAACTTCGCCGGCGGCTCGTTTGCCTTTGCGGATTTCCGCGCTACGCAGTTTAGCCCCGCGGTCGCATCCGTGTGCTTCGTGCTCGCCTTCTTTGGCTTTGGCGCCAAGGCCGGTATCATCCCGCTGCACGGCTGGCTGCCCAAGGCACATCCCGAGGCGCCGTCCAACGTGTCGGCCCTCATGTCCGGCGGCATGATCAAGATCGGTATCTTCGGCATCCTCAAAGTGGGCCTCGACCTGCTCTCCGCCTCTGGCGTTCAGGTCTGGTGGGGTCTTATGGTCATGGTCTTCGGTGCGATCTCGTCGGTCCTCGGCGTGGCCTTCGCCCTGCAGGAGCATGACATCAAGCGCCTGCTGGCCTATCACTCCGTCGAGAACATCGGCATCATTCTGCTCGGCGTCGGCGCCTCCATGGCCGCTATGGCGCTCAACTCGGTCGGCATCGCCGTCCTGGCTCTGATGGCCGCCCTCTATCACACGTTTAACCACGCGATGTTTAAGGGCGAGCTGTTCTTGGGCGCCGGTGCGCTGCTGTACTCCACGGGTACGCGCAATATGGAGAAGATGGGCGGCCTGTTCCGTCGTATGCCGGCTACGGCCATCTGCTTCCTCGTCGGCGCGCTTGCCATCTCGGCCATCCCGCCCTTCAACGGCTTTGTGTCCGAGTGGTTTACCTACCAGTCGTTGTTTAACGCCGCCATGCAGGGCGACAAGGCCGTCATGATCGTGGCCGTGTTCGCTGCCGTCGCACTTGCCATTACCGGCGCTCTGGCTGTCACGTGCTTCGTCAAGGCCTATGGCGTCTCCTTTGCCTCCGCGCCCCGCTCCGAGGCCGCGGCCAATGCCAAGGAGGTTCCCGCCCCCATGGTGTTTGCGCAGGGCCTGCTCGCGGCCATCTGCGTCGTGCTGGGCATTGGCGCTCCCGTGATCGCGCCCGTGCTGGTCGATGTCGCCGCGTCCGTGCTGCATCCGTACGGCGGCGTGTTTGCCGCCGAGGGCATGGAGCTCATGAACCAGTACTCCGGCGCTGCCACTTCCACGCCCGCGATCGCTATTGCGCTCGTGGTGCTCGTCGGCCTTGCCTGCGGTTATCGCAAGCTCAAGACCGTCGGCAAGGTGCAGAAGTCCCAGCCGTGGGCATGCGGCTATGCTCCCAACGAGCATATGCCCGTCGTGGCCACGACCTTTGCCTCCGAGGTGTCCTGGTTTATGCAGCCGCTCTACACGCTGCGTGACCGCTGCACGGCCGTCTGCTGGTCCATTGCGCACTTCTTCCAGAAGCTTACCGGTGTGGCCGAGGCTGTGGAGCCCGTACCCGACAAGGTTCTCGTCGATGCCCCGCATAAGGGTGTCGAGAAGCTCGCCGACCTCGCGACTAAGCTTGAGGGCGGCAACTACAGCATCTATATCTGCTACATCGTCGCGGCACTCGTGGTGTTCCTCGTGCTCGCCGTGCAAATGGGTTAAGGAGGGGAGAGCATGAACAACATCGTACTTGCCGTTCTGCAGGGCGTGGTCGTCATGGCCGTCGCACCGTTCTTCTCCGGTCTCGGCCGCGTGATCCGCGCCAAGATGCACAACCGTCGCGGCCCCAGCATCATGCAGGACTACCGCGACCTGGCCAAGCTCTTTGCGCGCCCCGAGTCCCAGAGCGAGGATGCGAGCTTTGCGCTGCGCATTATGCCGCCGCTGTTCTTCGCCGTCGCCTTTATGCTCGCGATGGGTCTGCCGCTCTTTACGGCACAAAGCCCCATCCCGGTCTTTGGTGACGCCATCACCATCATGTACAGCCTAGCGCTCGCCCGCTTCTTCTTCGCCCTCTGCGGTGTGGATTCGTCCAACGCCTACGCCGGTATCGGCGGCGTCCGCGAGCTGCTCATGAGCGTGCTCATCGAGCCGTCCATGCTGCTGGCGCTGTTTGCCGCCGCCCTGGTGTGCGGCTCCACCGACATCGCCACCATGGGTCAGCACATCATGACGGGCGCCATCGACGCGCCGGTCGCCGTGATCCTCGCCGGCATCGCCTTTGCGATCGCCTGCTACATGGAACTCGGCAAGCTGCCGTTTGATCAGGCCGAGGCCGAGCAAGAGCTTCAGGAAGGTCCGCTCGCCGAGCTTTCCGGCCCGTCGCTCGCCATGGCCAAGCTTGCCATGTCCATGAAACAGGTCCTGGTCGTCGCTTGGTTCTGCGCGATCTTCATCCCTTGGGGCGAGCCCGCGACCGTGGGCGCTGCCGCCGTTCTGGGTGCAGTCATCTTCCTGGTGAAGTGCGTGATCGACTTTGTCGTATGCGGCGTGATCGAGAACTCCTGCTCGCGCTCGCGTTTTAAGGTACTCGGTAATCAGACTTGGGCTGTCGTTGGCATCGCCGTTCTGGCGTTTGTCTTCGTGGTCGTCGGCGTGTAGGAGAAGGGAGAAACAATGTCATTTGCAGTCAGTCTGTCCCTTCTCGGCTTGGTCGCTATCGCGGCCCCGATGGTGGCCTCGGTGCTCGTCGCCCTGTTCCCCCGTCCGTACGCCAAGTGGTTCAGCGTTTTGGGTGCCGCCGTCTCGACGGTCTGCACCATCGCCCTCGCCGCGAATTTCGCTGGCGCCGGCATGCCCGACACGCAGGTCCCCCTGATCTCGTTTGGGCAGACCCTCGTCATGGGATTCACCTTTGATCGCATGAGCACGCTGCTCGCGCCCGCCTTTGTGGGTATCGGCCTGCTCGTCGTGATCTACTCGATTCCCTATATGAGCGAGAATAACCGTGAGCATCCCGACGCGCCGCGTCGTCGCTTCTACGCGTACCTCTCGACCTTCATCGGCGCCATGGCCGGCCTTGTGTACAGCTCGACCCTTTTGGGCCAGCTCGTGTTCTTTGAGATCACGGGTGCGTGCTCTTGGGGCCTCATTAGCTACTACATGTCGCCTACGGCCAAGAAGGCCGGCATGAAGGCCCTGATCATCACGCATATCGGTGCGCTCGGCCTGTATCTGGGCGCCGCTATCGTGTTTGCCCACACCGGCACCTTCGCCATTACCGCGATTGCCGGCCTCGACGCCAAGCTCAAGGCTATCGTCCTTTTGCTCGTGCTGTTTGCGGCCTGGGCCAAGTCCGCACAGGTTCCCATGTACATGTGGCTGCCTTCGGCTATGGAGGCGCCGACGCCTGTTTCGGCCTACCTGCATGGTGCCTCGATGGTCAAGGTCGGCGTGTGCGTGTTCGCGCGTGCACTCGTCTCTGCCGGCGAGATTCCCGAGATCGTGGGCTGGGTCGCCATTATCGACGCCATGGTCACCATGCTCTTTGGTTTCCTCATGTACCTGCCGCAAAAGGATATGAAGCGTCTGCTGGCCTTCTCCACGATCGCCCAGCTCTCCTATGTGTTCTTTGGTCTGGGCCTTTCGGTCTTTGGCAGCCAGCTGGCCTTTGATGGCGCCGTGTGCCACATCTTTAACCACGCTTTCGCCAAGACGCTGTTCTTCCTGATCGCCGGTTCGTTCTCCTTTACGCTCGGCACGCGTATGCTGCCCAAGCTTCGCGGCATCGTAAAGAAGTACCCGATCTCGGGCGTGGGCTTTGGTGTCGCGGCGCTCGCCATTGCCGGCGTGCCGCCCATGAACACGTTCTTCTCGAAGTTCCAGATCATCGCCGGCGGCTTTTCTGTGGGTGCCGGCAACGTGGCGATCCTGGTGCTCGTGTGCATCATGGTCGCCGAGACCGTCGCCACCTTTGCCTGGTTCCTCAAGTGGATGGGCTATTGCCTGCCCGGCGAGCCGAGCGAAGAGGTCGCTGCGGGTGCCCCGCTTCCCCGCGCGATGGCGTTCGTGTTCATCGTGCTCATCATCATGGTCATCGTCAGCGGCCCGCTTTCGGCCAGCTGGATCGGTTAGGAGGTAGAACGACATGGGTTATTCGATCGTCAACATCCTTGGCGGCCTTCTGATCGTCACGTCCACCATGGTGGTCGTCTCCAAGAACATCAAACATTCCATCCACTGGTATGCGGTGCAGTCGCTGGTGCTCGTGGGGCTTCTCGCCACGCTCGGTGTCACCACCGGTGCGCAGGAGCTGCTAATGTGGGCTGGATCTGCCTTTATCACTAAGGTCGTCCTGGTCCCTTACATCCTCAACCGCGCATACAAGAAGATGGGCGAGCCGAGCGACGCATCGCTCAAGGCCGGCCTTAAGCCTGCGTGGGCCATTTGCATCATCGCCGTGGAGGTCGCGATTTGCTTTGCCGTCGTGACGCAGATCAGCCTGCCCACGGCCGAGGTCGCAACGCCTGCGCTCGCTATTAGCTTCGCTCACTTCTTTGTGGGCCTCACCTGCATCATCTCGCAGCGCAACATCATGAAGCAGATCTTTGGATACTGCCTCATGGAAAACGGCAGCCACGTGACGCTCGCGCTTTTGGCCCCCACCGCTCCCGAGATCATCGAGATCGGTATCGCCACCGACGCCATCTTTGCCGTCATCATCATGTCCATCGTCGTGCGTCGCATTTGGGACGACTCCCACTCGCTCGATGCGCGCGACCTGTCCGAGCTGAGGGGGTAGTCCATGGAAACGTTGATTCTCGCCCTGCTCGCGACTCCTTTGGTGTTCTCGCTGGTCATGGCGTTTTTGCCCAAGAACATGTCCTATAACGTGTTTGCCGGTCTTAACCTGGTCTCCGTCGCAGCCGTCCTGGTGCTGTCGATTATGACGGCCGGTGACGTCCTTATGAGCGGCGACACCGCGAGCGCTCTTGGCCTGTGGTTCCACCTCGATTCGCTGGGCGCCATCTTTGTGCTGCTCATCGGCTTTATCGGTTTTCTTACGGGGCTGTTCTCGCTGCCCTATGTAAAGACCGATATCGAGGAGGGCTCCATGCCCGCCGAGCGCGCCAAGCAGTATTTTGCGCTGTTTAGCCTGTTTGTGTTCACCATGCTGCTCGCGTGCCTGTCCAACAACATGATCCTCACGTGGGCCGCCGTGGAGGCAACCACGCTTTCCACCGTGTTCCTCGTGGGTATCTACAAGAACAAGACGGCCCTCGAGGCTTCTTGGAAGTATGCGATGGTCTGCACCGCCGGCGTGGCCTTTGGCCTGTTCGGTACGCTGCTGATCTACGCCAACGCCGCCGACGTGATTCCCAATGCCCACGAGGCCGCGTTCCTGTCGTGCGTGCTGCCGTATGCCGACCAGTTCGACCCGACGCTCATGCGCCTCGCCTTTGCGTTTATCGTGATCGGCTTTGGCACCAAGGCCGGCCTGTTCCCCATGCATACTTGGCTGCCCGATGCCCACTCCCAGGCTCCGAGCCCCGTCTCGGCCCTGCTCTCGGGTGTTCTGCTTAAGTGCGCCATGCTCGTGATCATGCGCTTCTATGGCTTTACTATCCAGGCCGTGGGCGCCGAGTATCCGCAACTTTTGCTGCTGATCGTCGGCACGCTGTCCATTTTGGTGGCGGCGCTCTCGATGTTCCGTCAGGACGATCTCAAGCGCCGCTTTGCGTACTCGTCTGTGGAGAACGTGGGCGTTATCGCCCTGTGCCTGGGTATCGGCGGCCCGCTGGGTATCGCCGCGGCCCTGCTGCACTGCGTGTTCCACGGCTTTACCAAGACGCTTGCCTTCTGCGTGTCCGGCAACATCCAGCACGCCTTTGGCACGCGTAGCCTGGCCAAGATCCAGGGCGTCGTCGAGGTTGCGCCCGCTACCGCCGCGCTCGCCGTCCTGGCGCTGCTCGGTCTTGGTGCCTTCCCGCCCTTTGGCATGTTTATCTCCGAGTTCCTGACTTTTGTCGCCGGTGTTACCGCCGGTCCCATGTGGCTGGTCGTCGTGGTCGCCCTCGGTCTTACCGTGGCCATCTCCGCGCTCACCCGCATCGCACTCAAGTCGGTGTTCGGCCATGCGCCCCAGGGCATGGGCAAGCATGAGGCCCCGGCGCTCATGCTTATCCCCGAAATCATCCTGGCTGTCATGATCTTGTGGTTTGGCATCGCCACCCCGCTGCCCCTCGTGCACGGTGTGGAGACCGCGACCGGCATCGTACTCGAGCAGAGCACCGAGGAACTTCACGCGACGCCGATGTACCGCGCTGTGTTCGGTACCGAGACCGCTCAGAGCGAGGTGGAGTAACGAATGATTGAAACTGAGAACAAGGTGTATGCCCGTCGCTGCGAGAGCCATGTCGAGGCCCTGCGCCGCGCCGTTCCGGGCTGTATCGAGAAGGTCGAGTGGCAGTGCGAGGACCAGCTGACGATTACCGTCAAGCAGGACAAGCTGCCCGAGGCCGTCCACTACCTGTATTACGAGCGCTACGGCTGGATTCCTGTGATCATCGGCAACGACGAGCGCAGTCTGTGCGGCCGTTACGCCGTGTACTACGTCATCTCCATGGAGGGGGAGGACCCCGGCTGGGTGACCGTGCGCACCGAGGTCGATCCCGCCAAGATGACGTTCCCGTCCGTGACGCCGTTCGTCCCCGCCTGCGTGTGGGGCGAGCGCGAGCTGCGCGATATGTTTGGCCTGATTCCCGAGGGTCTGCCCGATCGTCGCCGCCTGGTGCTGCCCGACGATTGGCCCAGCGGCCTGTACCCGCTGCGCAAGGACTCCATGGACTACCGTTTCCGTCCCGCTCCCGCGAGCGACATGGAAAACTACGAGTTCTTGGCCGACACCAAGGGCAAGGAGACGACGCTCGTTCCCATGGGCCCGTTGCACATTACCTCCGACGAGCCTGGCCACTTCCGCCTGTTCGTTGAGGGCGAGACGATCGTCGACGCCGACTACCGTCTGTTCTACGTGCACCGCGGCATGGAGAAGGTTGCCGAGACGCGCCTGAACTATGACGCCGTGACGTTCCTCGCCGACCGCATCTGCGGCATCTGCGGCTGCGCCCACTCGGTGGCCTATGCCGAGGCCGTCGAGCGCGCCCAGGGCATTCATGTTCCGCCGCGCGCCCAGTACATCCGCGCCATCATGCTCGAGGTCGAGCGCCTGCACTCGCATCTGCTCAACATTGGTCTAGCGTCGCACTACACGGGCTTCGACTCCGGCTTCCAGCAGTTCTTCCGCGTCCGCGAGAAGTCCATGGACCTGGCCGAGAAGCTCTCCGGTCACCGCAAGACCTACGGCCTCAACGTGATCGGCGGCGTGCGTCGCGACATTTTGGCCGAGCAGAAGCTCTCCACGCTCACGACCATCCACCAACTGCGCTCCGAGGTTCAGGAGCTCGTCGACGTCTTGCTCTCCACGCCCAACTTTATTGAGCGTACGAGTGGCATCGGCATCTTGGACCGCAAGATCGCACGCGACTTCTCGCCGGTCGGCCCGCTCATGCGTGGCTCGGGCTATGCCCGCGACGTGCGCTT
>CAVALS010000003.1:0-3122 GCA_963589385.1 Bacteroidaceae bacterium | reverse complement strand
GTCAACATGCCCAACGTCAACATCTCGCTGCCCGCTATCACCGAGCGCGATCGTCAGGACATCCTCTTTGGCCTGACCGAGAACATCGACTACATCGCCGCTTCCTTCATCCGTGACGGTGAGTCCGTCCGCGGCATCCGCAAGCTTTGCCGCGAGAACGGTGGCGAGCACGTGACGATCTTCCCGAAGATCGAGTGCGCCCTGGGCGTCGAGAACTTCGACGAGATCCTCGAGGCTTCCGACGGTATCATGGTCGCCCGTGGCGACCTGGGCATCGAGATCAAGCCCGAGCTCGTTCCGCACATCCAGAAGGAGATCATCGCCAAGTGCAACGCGGCCTACAAGCCCGTTATCACCGCTACGCAGATGCTCGACTCCATGCAGCAGAACCCGCGCCCGACGCGCGCCGAGGTTGCCGACGTCGCTAACGCCATCTACGACGGCACCGACGCCGTTATGCTTTCCGGCGAGTCCGCTGCCGGTAAGTACCCGGTCGAGGCCGTCAAGATGCAGGCCAGCATTGCTCTCGAGACCGAGAAGTACCTCCCGGCTCACGCTCCGCTCGAGGTTCCGGCCGATGCTCACGGCACCCGCGTTGTCAACAACGTTGTGGGTATGTCCGCTGTGAACATGGCCACCACCGTTGGCGCCAAGTGCATCACCGTGCCGACGACCACCGGTCGTACCGCTCGCCTGATCTCGCACTTCCGTCCCAACATGCCGATCTGCGCGTTCTCCCGCCACGAGTGGGCCGTCCAGCAGATGATCATGTACTGGGGCGTTATCCCGCACCAGGCCGAGATTACCCAGGGCACCGTCAACGGCACGATCGTCAAGGCGATCGAGACCGCTAAGGAGCTCGGCTACGTCAAGACTGGCGATTTGACCGTCGCTACCGCCGGCGATCCCCGTATGAGCGTCCAGCTCGAGGACAAGGTCTCCTCGACCAACGTCGCTTACGTCGCTCAGGTGCGCTAAATCGCACTTGCAAGCAGATTTGCATTGCAAAGGGCCCGGAAGGCAAAGCCTTCCGGGCCCTTTTTTAAGACCTTATTCATATGCCGCTTCATCGATTTGCGTTCAGTCGCAAGCCTCTCCGATGCCGAGCGCACCACCGAAGACGTCTTGCAAGGGGAGCCGTTGGTCAATTGGGGTGAACTGTTCACCGTCAAGCCGGCCGGCTAGCAGCTAGCGATCAGAGGGACTGCAGGGACGTCAGAAGCGGCAACGCGAGCCGCAAAGCCCGCCTCGGTCAGCTCGATCACCTCGGTAAACGTCGCGTCGAAGAACTCCTCGGTCAGCAGGCGGTATGGCGGATGGTCGGGCTCACCGGGGTTTTCGCGCACGATCTCGTGCATAACGCCGATGGTCTTGAGCACATACTCCTTATGGATGGGATACTGCCCAAAACGCGTCGCCGCAGTATACAGGCGATCGGTCGCGCGCGGAATCGAAACAATGCCGAGCGTCTTGCCAAACCAGTCAAAGTCGCCTTGCTTTTTAATGCGGAACTCCTCGCACGGCTTGCCGCCGTGCGCCTCCAGGTACTGATTCACGCGCGTATTCCATACGGTATCGGCCACCAGATGCGACCAGACACCCAGTGTCAAATCGAGCAACGACTGCGCCACGTCCTCGGACGCAAGCGAGAACTCACGAGCGCCGGGACCGACAACCGGCTCAGCATCCCTGTAGCGCTGGGGATAGTGCACGCGATTCAGTCGCTCGCGCTCCTCGATAATCGAGGTCGCCGCGGCTGACGCACCGGTGGGCGAACTTTTAAGCAACGGTGCCACATAGGTATCCCAGAACTCATGCTCACGAGGCTTAGGGATAGGCTCGGGCTTTGCAAAGTGCGTAATGCGATACGGAATGGGATCAGCGATACCGGGAACCATATAGCCCACAAAAATGTCCGGAACCACGCAGCCAAACAAAAAGGCATTGCGGTCGCGCACGCTATTGGCAAGCGCACCGGTGCGCTCCAGCAAACGCTCCGTCTGAGCGATATGAATGTTCCAGCTTGGCATAGCCACCCCCATAAAAACCTGGATAACTATACCATCACGGCAAAGCCGCGCGGACGGCTACGCACGCTCTACGCAGCAACTATTCCGCAGCGCCGCTCTCGGTTCCATACGACGACACCGGCGCCTCGACCACATGGTGATATCGATCGATATAGATGGCGCGGGCACCCAGGCGCCGCACCAAATCCTGATGATGCGTGCTCATCAAGACCGTCTTGCCGGCCGCGACGTAGGCCAGCAAGAAGTTGACCACGATGTCGCATGAATCCTCGTCGAGTCCATTGGTAGGCTCGTCGAGGACCAAGATATCCGGGTTCATCGACACCACCGCAGCCAGCGCAACGCGCTTCTTTTGCCCGCCCGAGAGCTGATAGGGAGAGGCGTCGGCAAGGTCGGCAACCTGAAACAGCCCCATGGCATCGCGCACGCGGCGCTCGAGCTCGTCTGCCGGCAGCCCCATCTGCGCGGGACCAAAAGCAACTTCCTCGCCCACCGTAGCGCAGAACAGCTGGGCGTCGGCGTTTTGGAATACGAAGCCCACGCGCTGGTGGAACTTCTGAGCAGCAGCAGAATCCTTCAGATACGCCGCATCGATCACGTGCCCGTCAAACAGGTATGCCCCTGCGTCCGCGAGCTCAAGGCCGTTAATAAGGCGCATGATCGTCGTCTTGCCACAACCGTTGGGACCGAGCAGGGCAACGAGTTCACCACGATCGACCTGCAGCGAAACGCCATCGACAACCGTATGACCCGTATAGGAAAACACCACGTCGCGCAGCTCAATGAGCGGCGTGGTCTCGGCGCCAGCAGCACCGCTCACGCCCATCGCGCCATTCGTATCGTTTGCCAAAACGTCGCCCTTCCCTATCCACATCGACGGCTCGACCGCCCGCGCTACAGCACTGCGCACAACACGGCGAGCAGAACCACAACGGCTGCGTAAACGGCATCGCGCCAGCCAAACCCGGCGCGCGCGGGCGCCGGATACGCACCGGCAAAGCCGCGGCAAAGCATAGCCTCGTCCATCGCGCGACTGCATTCCATCGCCTTGATAAAGGTCATGCCCATGATACCCGCGATCGAATCGGTACG
>CAVALS010000002.1:0-4057 GCA_963589385.1 Bacteroidaceae bacterium | reverse complement strand
CCTTGACCGAGGTCTTGGCGTTGAGGCTATCGACGAAGCCCAGCGAAATGTAGCCAATGGCACCGCGCGAACGAGATACCACGTCGCGCACCTGGCCCGTGCCCGAAAGAACGGCCGAGCGGCGATCGAACGGGGTGCCGTCCATCACGATGGTGCGGAAGGCCTCACGCGTGCCGGACGCCTCATCTCGATTGATGACCTGGATCCTCAGGTCCTCGCCACCGACTTCTTTCCAGTTGGTGATCTTGCCGGCGTAAATATCGCGGAGCTGCTCGGTCGAGAGGTTATCGACCGGGTTATCGTCGTTCACGATGACCGCGATACCGTCGTGGGCAATGACGATGGGAGTCAGGCCCAGATCCTGTTCGTCGGCATTGAGTCCACGGGAGGAGCTGGCGATATCGGCTGTGCCGGCGCTGACGGCCTCGATGCCAGCGGAAGAACCCAAACCGGAAACGAGCACGTCGATGCCGGTCTCCTCCTTAAAGCCCTCGGCCGCAATCTCGGCGATAGGAAGGCAGGTCGTGGAGCCGGCGACGGTAATGGAAGAGGTAGAAGATCCCGAAGAACAGGCGCACAGCGTAAGCGTAAGCACAGCGGCGCTCAGGACCGATACGATCTTTCTCATAGCATCACGCCGATCGCAGCATGGCGCCCACAGGTGCCGTCCTCGTTACGGTAGGAATAAAAGCGGTCGTTCTGACGCACAGTCGAAAGCTGGGTATCCACGATATTATCCGCGTCCACACCGGCATCTACCAGCGCCTCACAAATGGCAGCGGAAAGATCGAGCATGCGAGAGGCACTCGCATCGATGCAAGAGAACTCGGCGGCAAAGCGATCCATGAGTTCCTGGGATACCTCATATTCGTCACCCAAGATATGGGGGCCGATATAGGCGGAAACGTTGCTCGCATCGCAGCCGGCAGCATCGCAAAGCGCCTGGCACGCCTTGGCAGAAATACGTGCAATCGTGCCCTTCCAACCGGAGTGCACCACGGCAAATCCGCCAGGGGCCACCAGCACCACGGGAACGCAGTCGGCAAAGCAGAGCAGCACGGGCACGTTATGCGCCGTGCAGACGATGGCATCACAGCCCTCGGCAATCTGCTCGCGAACGTCCTCAAGGTCATCGGCGCCGTTCGAGGTCACCGCAACGATATGATCACCATGGACCTGATTGGGAACGAGCAGGTTGTGCTCGCACTCGGCGGCACCCATAGCTTCGAGCGCACGACGACGATTTTCTTGAACAGCAAAGGGGTCATCGCCAACATGCGAGCCCAAGTTGAGTGAGGAGTACGCATCTTCGGAAACGCCACCGGCGCGCTCGGTGAAGGCAAAGCGAACATCGGATGTCGCGCCCTCCACCAACGTAACTCCATCATGGTCGACACGCGAAACGTTGTCCGCACGTGCTGCCATACTAAAGCCTCCTAATAACACAAGTACCGCGGCATCGCCGCTACAGCCCGCGTTTATACGGCTGTCATACTTCTCTAAAAGGATACCTGCTGCGCTGGAGGCAATCGTAAAGGGAACGTAAAGAGATTGGAGGTTCTAGTTTACAAAGTCGAAATAAAAAGGGCGCGTCCATACGGACACGCCCCTGTGCACAACAATGCAAAGAACGACTTAGAAGCTACCGCGCTTCAGGAAGTCGGGAAGCTCGAACTGATCGTTGCCGAAGTTAGGAAGCTCGGTGCCACCAACGTTGCGGGTCGGAGCGGCCTGAGCCGGACTGGTGGCCGGAGCGGTGCGTTGCGGCTCAGCGGAGGCAGCGGCCTTGCTCTGAGACTGCTGAGCAGCAAAGAGCTCGTCCTGGCGGTTGACGTTGGAGTCGGAGAAGCCCGTAGCGATGACGGTGATACGCACCTGGTCGCCCAGGGACTCGTCGACAACGGTACCGAAGATGATGTTGGCCTCGGGATCGACGGCATTGGCGACAACGTCGGCGGCGTCGCTGATCTCTTGGATGCCCAGGTCCTTGGAACCGGCGATGGAGAGCAGCACGCGCGTGGCACCATCGATGGAGCTCTCGAGCAGCGGGCTGGAGATGGCCTGCTGGGCAGCATCGACGGCACGGGTATCCCCAGAAGAGGTACCGATACCCATCATGGCGGTACCGGCCTGCTTCATGATGGTCTTAACATCGGCGAAGTCCAGGTTGATGATACCGGGGACGGTGATGAGGTCGGTGATGCCCTGGGTGCCCTGGGAAAGGACGCCATCGGCAATCGCGAAGGCCTCGAGCATGGTGGTCTTCTTCTCGGCGATGTCGAGCAGCTTATCGTTAGGAATGACGATCATGGTGTCGACGCAATCGGAGAGGGTCTTAATGCCCTCCTCGGCGCTCTTCTTGCGCTTGCGGCCCTCGAAGGTGAAGGGCTTGGTCACGACGGCGACGGTCAGTGCGCCGACCTCGTTCATCGCGATATCGGCAACGATGGGAGCAGCGCCGGTACCGGTGCCACCGCCCTCGCCGCAGGTGATGAACACCATGTCGGCGCCAGCGAGCGCCTCGGCAATGTCGTCGCGGGACTCATCGGCAGCCTTGCGGCCAACCTCGGGGTTGGCGCCGGCGCCCAGGCCGCGGGTAAGGTCGGTGCCGATGTGCACCTTGATATCGGCATCAGAGATCGCGAGTGCCTGAGCATCGGTGTTGATGGCAACAAACTCGACGCCGCGGATGCCCTCTTCGATCATTCGATTGACCGCGTTGGTACCGCCGCCGCCGACGCCGACCACCTTAATGACGGCAAGGTAGTTGTTGATCTCTGTCTCGTGCATGTCGGTCCTCCGAACAAAGGTTATAGCCATAGCATGGGTCGACCCCTGCGCACATTAACCTTCAGGTTGAAAGTAAATGCAAAGGTAAACCGTATTATGTTTGCACATTATGAACGTATCAGTCAAATAATTGACCGTGAAAACCAAACAAACCAGATAAACGGCGTGGTATGGCCCCTCAACAAAGCATCAACCAGCGCTACGAGGTCGGAGCGTTCCTAAATGTATAGTTACCCGGAGAACGCACATTGATATACGTTACGCCCTCTACCTGCGAAAGCAGCTTGGTGACTACGCGCTCCTTCTTGACGATATCGTTCGAATCGCCCAGCGACACCTCAATGCCGTTATTGAGGTTTGCCGAGATGGCTTCGACCGAAGGCGTGGAAATATCCTTGACTTGTCCCAAGAACTCGCTCGAAAAACCACGCACATAATCCAAGCCAGCCTTAACGGCCTTGGAGCTCACCGCCTGGCCGGAAACCGGAGCGACATCCGCCGAGACATCAGTCAACAACACCGCGCCATAGTGCTTAGCGAGCGCCAGCGCGGCATCAATGCCGGTCAGGGTATTTGAGCCCTGCCCCGTCGTGATGACGTTGCCCTGGTCATCCACTTCGACCGACGTCGACAGCGGGGCGATCCAGGTGTCATCAGCCCCGATGGCCCAGGCAAGGTCATCGGAGCTGATATAGGCAATTGCGATGACCTTGCGCTCCATCGGCGTAATGATGAGCGTATGCGGGAACTGACGCTGGACATCCACGCCCGACACCCACGGGTTCTGCTTGAGGTCCTCGGTAATCTGGTCAGGATCGACGTTAAAAAGCGACGTTCCCTCGGGCAAATCGATCAGCTGGATAGCATCGTGCTTCGTCACATGCTCGCTGCCTTGAATCTGAATATCAGTGGCGGTAAACAATCCAGAGTTGATCACCACGACGGCAACGACGACGAGCACGGCCAAGACGGCCAGAACGCCGCCCACGATTTTGCCTTTGCCTGTAACGAGAGAAGCGGCGTCTGACGTTTTATTTGCCATCGCCCCAAGTGAAGACAACGGGTTGACGCCTTTTTTACCCGAAGGCTTCTTGGCGGTAGCCGGCACCGATGTCAGCGAGCGCGGTTTCGATGCGCCCAGCGTGCGACCCGGACGCGGCGCTTTAGTTCCCGTCGAGGGCTTAGGAGTTGCCATGGGACGGGCAGGTTTGGCGCCCATAACAGGCTTTGACGTCACCGAGGGACGCGAGGACTTTTTTGCGGCCGG
>CAVALS010000001.1:0-4492 GCA_963589385.1 Bacteroidaceae bacterium | reverse complement strand
GTTCCCGGTTCGACCGGGCCGCGCGGCAAGGAGATATATTGCCAGACCGGAGGGGTCCCGGGGGCGGGAATCTGGCACTCCATATTTTGTTCACAAATGAATATGTCCCTCAGTCGCGTCCCTGAGGTTATAACTGAAGCATTGGCTTCTGATATTGGCGATGACCAGCTGGTTTATAGGTGTTAAGGCATCGGTCATCTCTGGAGCGCCACTTTACTCCAAAAGCATCAGCTATTTGTTTCCCGTCGGTAAAAGGCAGGTTTTGTTCGCCAAGCGTTCTTATATATAGAGAAGTTCGGGTTCGAACCCATGCACCGGCAACAAAAAAGCGATCAACCGGAGTTGACCGTCTCAACAATCTTTGGGTGGGCCGTCAGGGGTTCAGCCTGCTTCGCAGGCGGCCGCTGCGGCGCTTTCGCGCCTTGCGCGCTGCGCTGGCAAACGCTCACGCGTTTACTCAGCTCCGCGCCCCGACGGGTTCGAACCCATGAAAGGGCGACAAAAAAGACGGCCAACCGAAGTTGACCGTCTCAACAATCTTTGGGTGGGCCGTCAGGGGTTCGAACCCTGGACCTTGGGATTAAAAGTCCCCTGCTCTGCCAGCTGAGCTAACGGCCCGCGGGTGGCATTGTACCACGGTCTGGGACTATTCCCAACTCCATTGGCCGTTCTGGAAAATCACAACTTCACGTCCATCAGGCGTAATGCCCACAATATCGATGTCGTCCGTGCCGATCATAAAATCGACGTGCGTGCTCGAGACGTTAACGCCATGCTCCAGAAGCTCCTCCTTGGACATGTCATACCCACCCTCGATGCATTCGGGGAAACCGACACCTAGCGCGAGATGGCAGCTAGCGTTCTCGTCATAGAGCGTATCGTAGAACAGAACACCACTTTCGCGGATCGGCGTGTTCTTGGAAATGAGCGCGACCTCTCCCAGGTGAGCAGCGCCCTCGTCAGTATCGATGATACTTGCGAGCGTTGCCTTGCCCACGCGGGCGTCGTAGTCCACCACGCGGCCGCCCTCGAACTTAATCCAAAAATCTTCGACCTTATTGCCGTGATGGATGAGCGGCATGGCCGAGTACACGATACCGTCGGCACGCATGCGATCGGGCGAGGTGAAGACTTCCTCGGTGGGAATGTTGGGGAAGAAGGGGTGCCCATCGGGCGTCTTGCCCTTGCCGCCGGCCCACTCGTGACCTTTCGTCATGCCAATCGTCAGATCGGTTCCATTTGCCGCGGTGTAATGCAGGTAGTCGAAACGATTGTCGTTCAGGAAACGCAGGTTCTTTTCGAATGCGGCGTCATGGAGTTCCCAGTCGCTCTCTGGGTCCTGGCCATCGGCGCGCGCGGTGTGCAGAATCGCATTCCACAGCTTATAGATTGCAACCTCATCGGCGTCTCCCGGGAACACCTCGTGCGCCCAAGCCACGACCGGAGCGCCGGCGATGCACCACGGATTGATGTTGTAATCCAGTCCACGGCGGAAAACTTTGCACTGCGTATTCCTCGCCTTTGATGCCGCGGCCGGCTTGGCTGGATCGATGCCCTTGAGGGCCGCAGGATCCGCACCCTCGATAAAGACAAAGCAGGCACCATCCTGGGCCAAGGAATCCAGCTGCATGCGCTTCCACTCGGGCGTCTGCTCAAAATAGCTTTTCTCGACATGCTCGTACGTGAGCCTCGTCACGGCATCATCGGCCCAAATGACCGTCACGTGGCCGGCGCCGGCAGCATAGGCCTCCGCGACCACCACGCGCGCAAACGGCGCGCACTCGACCGGAGACTGAACGACGACCTCCTGGCCGGGCTTGACGTTTACGCCCTTGCGGACGACCAGGCGCGCGTAGTTTTTAATCTTGGGCTCCAGGGCCTTCATGCCCTCCAGAGCCTCTTCGACCGTCAGGGCAGCTCGAATCATGTGCCACTCCATCTATCTATAGAACAGTAAAAAGGCGCGCCGCAAAAACGACGCGCCTTATATCTTAGCGATAAGTATGTATGCAAACGCTACTTCTTCTTGGAGTCCTTCTTGTCCTCCTCGGCAGCCGCGCGCTCAATAAGAGCGTTGAGCTTGTTCTCGGACATGCCCTCGGCCTGCGCGCGGTACATGTTGCGCAAGGGACGAATACGAGCGAAGTCATAGATAAAGTCGCCCAAAATGATGACGTAGGACAAAACAATGCCGACCATCTGGACAGGGCTGGACACCATGCCAGCGGGAGCGAAGTACAGCGAGGCCCAAATTGCCACGACGAGCACCATGCCAATGGCGAGCACAATCCACCAGATGCGACGGCGCTTGGTGTAGTCCTCGTCCTGCTTGAGGAGGATATTCGACACCGTATAGATGCGGTCCTCCTTGGCGCGCTGCTTAGCCTTGCGGGCGCGCTTCTCCTCTTTAGAGAGGCCCTCGAGGTTCTCGCCCTTCTCGAGCTCTTTGCGGCGTGCCTTAGACGAAGCCGGCACGACGCGAACGGAGCTCGCTGCTTGGCGGGCGGGCTTAGCAGATGCGGCAGACTTGCGCGCAACCCCGGTAACTTCGTGGGATTGCGTGCGCTTGTTCGTGGCGCTACGGGTACTCACTTATGCGTTCTCCTTCATGCTTGTGAACTGGGAGCCCGTGATGATCTGGAAGGCCTCGCGATAGCGCTCGGACGTGCCATCGATGACCTCGGCGGGCAGGTGCGGGGTCTCCCCCGTCATATCCCAGTTGGCCTTGAGCCAATTGCGGACGAATTGCTTGTCGTAGCTAGGCTGGATCTTGCCCTCCTCGTAGCTGGCAGCAGGCCAGAAACGGCTGGAGTCGGGCGTGAGACACTCGTCGATCAGCGTGACCTTGCCATCAATAACACCAAACTCGAACTTGGTGTCGGCAATGATGATGCCACGGGTCGCGGCGTACTCGGCGGCAGCCTTGTAGATCTTGAGGGAAAGGTCACGAATCTGCGTGGCGATGTCCTCGCCCACGATCTCGCAGCAACGCTCGAACGAGATGTTCTCGTCGTGGTCACCGATCTCGGCCTTCGTGGACGGCGTGAACAGCGGCTCAGGAAGCTTGGAAGCCTCGGTCAGGCCCTCAGGCAGCTGGATGCCGCAGACGGTGCCGTTCTCGTCGTAGGTCTTCTTGCCCGAACCGGTCAGATAGCCGCGGACGATGCACTCGATAGGAATCGTCTGGGCCTTCTTAACCAGCATGGCGCGGCCAGCGAGGTAGTCACGATACTCAGCAAACTCCCCGGGGAACTCCGCCGGGTCGATGGAAACGAGATGGTTGGGGACGATGTCGGCAAACTTATCGAACCAGAATGCCGAGATGCGATTGAGTACCTCTCCCTTAAACGGAATCTCGTCGGGAAGAATGAAGTCGAACGCAGAAATGCGGTCGGTGGCGACCATCAGCAGGTTGTCACCGGCATCGTAAATATCACGAACCTTGCCACGGGAATCCGGACGACGCTCCATCGTTGTCACGTGAGTCACTCCTTACCAAAATACGACAGTAATGCGGGTTCTTTCCCGCATGTTTTCGCAAACTCGGAGCGGCAGGGACGAAACCCCTCCTTCACCGAATAGCGAAAAGCTAGTGCTCCATTGTAGTAGATGCCGCGTCTGCCGTGTGCTCGCGGGGCAGATGAATTGTAAAAGTCGTACCCTTTCCAAGCTCCGACTCCACGGATATGTAGCCATGGTGACGCTCGACGATCTGCTTGGTCACGGCGAGGCCAACGCCCAGGCCGCCAGCTTCGCGGGCGCGGCTGGCATCGGCGCGCCAAAACCGCCCGAAGATGCGCGACAAATCGTCCTTGGCAATACCGATGCCGGTATCAGAAACGGCAATGCTGACGTGCTTGCGGTCACTGAGCACCGACACCACGACCCAACCGCCCTCGGGGGTGTAGCGCATGGCGTTGCTCATGAGGTTGATAACACATTGCGTGATCATGTCGGGATCGGCCTCGACGACATCGTCGTGACCCTGGGTCTCGTCCGCAAAACGCAGGCGCAGATCGCGGTCGACAAACAGGCGCTCCTGGGCATTGACGATGGAACGCACGAAAGGAACCATGTCCACCGGCTCAAGGTTGAGCGGAGCCGTGCTGTTTTCCATGCGCGACAGGTCGAGCATCTGCTGCACCAGACGAGCCAGGCGGCGCGTCTCGGAAGCAACGGTCTCCAAATGCTCATCGTCGGTGGGATACACGCCATCCTGCATGGCCTCGACCGTTGCGAGCATGGCCATAAGCGGCGTGCGAAGCTCATGTGCAACGTCTGAGGTCAGGCGCTTCTCGTGTTTCATATCCTTCTCGAGCGAAGTGGCCATCTCATCGAAGGTCTCACCCAGCTGATCGATCTCGTCATCACCGCGCAGTCCCGTGCGAGCCGACAGGTCGCCGTCACGGATTTGCTTTGCGGTACTGGTGATGCGATGAATCGGCTTGGTGAGCATGCGCGACACGAGCGATCCGATAACGACCGAAATGCA